>JAZLIL010000032.1:0-3089 GCA_045617405.1 Lachnospiraceae bacterium
GGGGTTTATGTTGACGGAAGCTTTGATGTCGTGCGAAACAGATACGGCTTTGGTTGTGTTTTCGTTGAAAATGATAAAGTAATCTATGAAACCTGCGGTGGCGGAAATGATCCGGAATCCCTTAAGCAGCGTAATGTTTCCGGCGAAATGCTCGGTGCAATGTATGCTGTTCGATGGGCTATGAATCATGGCTATCCTTCACTTGACATATACTATGATTACGCAGGAATTGAGCACTGGGTTACCGGCGTCTGGAAAGCAAAAACAGACCACACCAAGAAGTACGCTGATTCAATGAGAAGCTGGAGCAAGTCCATCACCCTTGCTTTTCATAAGGTAGAGGCCCACACCGGCATCGAATACAATGAGCGCGCCGACAAGCTTGCAAAGCAGGGCACCGAAAAATCAAAAATCTGAATTCAGAATTGCAGCTCTGCATGAAACGGCATGCTATATTGCAGACCGGGGTGATTGAAACGGCATGCCAAATTGCGAGAATCGTGAATTTTGGATTATAAGCGAGAATGCTCGGCAATTTAAGATAACAAGCGGGAATTCTCGGCTATTCAATTGGCGCAGATTATTGCGTCAAACGCTTTACGAATATGGAGAACAAGTCATGAATATAGATCTTCGCACCCCGTGCAGGGTGCATTTCATTGGAATCGGCGGTATCAGCATGAGCGGCTTTGCGGAGCTGCTTGTCAAGAATGGCTTCAAAGTCTCGGGCTCAGACTCGAACCAAAGCGAAATCACCGATCGCCTCGAAGAGCTTGGCATCCGCGTGAACATCGGACAGCGAGCCGCAAACATCACTGATGACGTGGAAGTCGTTGTTTACACCGGTGCTGTAAAGGAGGACAACGAGGAGCTCATGGCGGCCCGTGCTTCAAAGGCGACCGTTCTCGAGCGCTCGGCGTTCATCGGCGAGCTGATGAAGGTTTTCGGCGATTCACTGTGCATTTCGGGCAGCCACGGCAAGACCACGACAACATCGATGATGTCCGTGATCGAGCTCGAATGCGGCCTGAACCCCACTGTTTCGGTCGGCGGCATCCTTGACGCAATCGGCGGCAACATGCGCATCGGAGGCAGCGACAATTTCATCCTCGAGTCATGCGAGTACCTGAACAGCTTTCTGAAATTCAATCCGACACGCGCCATCATCCTGAACATCGAGGCCGAACACCTCGACTTCTTCAAGGATCTCGATGACATTCGCGAAAGCTTCAAAATCTTTGCAAAGAAGATTCCCGCCGACGGTGCGCTCGTCATCAACGGCGAAATCGAGGCATATGAAGAGCTTACAAAGGATCTCGCCTGCCGTGTCTACACCTACGGAATCTGTGACTCAGAAGAAGCCGGGTTTGCTGCCGGATCAATCACGGCAAGCCCGGAGGAATCCCACGCTGTCGGCTCGTCAGAGGCAGACTCTGAAGCATTCCCTGCAGACGACTCTGACAGCAGGAACGCCGCGCTCATCTCTGATGACTCTGACTGCAGGAACGCCGCGCTCATCTCTGACGGCACAGCCGCATCAAATACGGAGGCACTCTCCTCTGCCGGCACAGCCTCTGAAGCTTTCCCTTACGATTTTACTGCCGCCTCGCTGAACATGCGCGGGGACGGATTCTACTCATACGATCTTTATATAAATGGAAAAAAGGAGGCAGCGGTCGATCTCAACGTCCGCGGCCGCCACAACGTGTCCAATTCGCTTGCTGCGATTGCGATGTCGCTTGACATGGGACTTGAACTCGAGAACATTCTTCGCGGGCTTCGGGCGTTCACCGGAACGAGGCGCCGCCTTGAGCTGAAGGGTGAGGTTTGCGGCGTGAAGGTTTACGATGACTATGCGCACCATCCGTCGGAAATTCGCGCGACACTTGCGGCTGCGAATGCGATGGAGCATCGTGAGCTCTGGGTTTGCTTCCAGCCCCACACCTATTCGCGAACGAAGTTCTTCCTCGAGGATTTTGCACGTGAACTTTCGGCCTGCGATCATGTGGTCCTTGCCGACATATACGCCGCTCGCGAGAAGGATCCCGGCGACATTTCCTCGAAAGATATTGCGAAATTGCTCTCGGACAAATATGGTAAGGATGTTCACCATTTTTCAAGTTTTGAAGAAATTGAGAATTTTCTTCTTCAACATTGCTCAGGGGGCGATTTGTTGATAACTATGGGAGCCGGAAACGTTGTAAAAGTGGGTGAAACCATTGTCGGAGCCTAGAGTTATCCACATTATCCACCAAATGTTTGCACTTCGTGGACGTGCTTGCGTAATTAACGAGTGTCCAGTAGAATCAAGGTCTTGGAGGGGTATAAAAAACCTATCCACCAATCCACATTTTTAATCCACTGTTGTAGCACAGCTTTTTGTTCGCTTTTATCTCGAAGAGGGCTGTGCTATAATCATGCGTGGACGAGATTTGGAGATGAAACCCGGTTCGCATCGGGGAAGCGAAAAATGCCGGTTTCACGAAAAGCAAGGAGCAGGTTCCGGATTCGAAAGGAAACCGGAGAGTACATCTGTGAGAAGGCAGATGACTGTTGCCTGCAGAAAATGGGGAGAAAAGGTTTTAATGAACACGATCAGTTTAGGCTTTGGTGCTGCGGTCACAGAGACCAGCGTATCGAACATCTTCATAGATTATTACATGGCCGAGTCGAGCGGTGCGTATGTGAAGGTCTATCTGTACCTTCTTCGCTGCCTTGAGGACAGGGTGCGAAACATCCGCAGCATTGAGGACATGGACTGCGGCATCACTATTTCCGGAATCGCCACAAAGCTTTCCGAGGCTGAGAGTGATGTTATCCGTGCAATGGAGTACTGGGAGAGCAGGGGTATCCTTGCGCTTTCCCGTGCGTCAAACGGCAGTATCCTCGATATCCGTGTCCTTGAGCCCGCCATTCCCGCATCAGGACGGACACCTATCAGACTTTCAAGGGTTAAGGCCGTGTCTTCGGTTCCGAGAAAGAAAATCATGACATTAAATCAGAATAAGAGAGCTTCGTGTGCAAAGAACGGTTCCGCTTCACCAGAAACCGGAACTTCGAATGCAAAGTCCGGAAAGGAAGCCGGGAGA
>JAZLIL010000033.1:0-7340 GCA_045617405.1 Lachnospiraceae bacterium
TCCGAGTGCGATTCCTGCCTCGTAGAGCATACCCTTCGCATCGTGTACAACGCTTCGCATGATGTTTATATCCGTGATACGGCGTTTCTCGATAAGCCCGCTCCCTGCCGTGTAATCCTTCGATGCCTTCACACCCTCAAAGAACTCGCCGCTCGTCATCTGCCCCTCGCGGCAGGGCATTGCGAAGAATACATCGCCGCGTGCAAGAAGCTCTCCCTCTGTGACATCACGTTTCAGATAGACGCCGCGCATCAGTGACTGAAGCGAATCAATCTCATCCTGGCTCACGTACTTGTCGTTCTCCTTCTTCACGCCGCACATGTTTTTCGCGCGGAGGATGGATGCGACCCATGCGTCGGCCTGCGAGGGATTCATTGAATAGGCATTCAGCTTAATCGTCTCTGTCGGCAGCCCGACGTGGCGTTCGAAAATCCCGGCACCCTTTGCCGCCGCCATCATTGCGACAGTGTTGTCATCGGGATTTTCATGTCCCGAGTAGCCGATGACGACTCCAGGGTATCGTTTCTTCATCCTGTCGATGAAGTCAAGCTGCAGTCTCTCCTCGGGTGCGGGATACTCAGCCACGCAGTGCATGAAGCTGAAGGTCACACCGCGGTGTGTGAGAAAATTGAAGATCTTGTCGATGTCGGAGAGGCTCTTGCCGCCCGTCGAAACAATAAGCGGCTTGCCTGTTGCCGCAGCCTTTTCCATGAGCGGCCAGTCCATCGAGCTGCAGCTTGCGATTTTAATCATCGTAAGTCCCTGGTCCATGCACCAGTCAACCCCGTCCTCGTCGAACGGGGTACTCAGAGGTATCAGTCCCTCTTCCCTGATTGCATCCACTATCTGACAAAAGTCGTCATATGAAAGGCGAGTTCCCATAAATCTCGGAATGTGCTTCACATCGGTTCTGTCCTTGTAATCAGGATGGACAAAGGTCTCGAGATTCCTGTACTGAAGCTTGACCGCCGCCCTCACGTTGTACTTTCTGGCAATTCTCGCCACAGCCTTCACTATCGCGATTCCATGGTCAACACTGCCCTGATGGCTGTTCGCCATCTCAAAAATGATCAGATCCTTAAAAATGCCGTTGTCCATATATACCCCTTTCCGACTGATTTGCCATTTCCTTCGATTATGTCCGCCCGTCTTTTCGAAACGCACGGACCGATTTGTCATTTTCTTTGCTTATGTCCGCCCGTCTTTTCAAAACGCACGGACCGGAAAGCTGAACCTTTGCCGCCTCAAATTCTTCTTCTGTATCTATATCATAATTGTCTTCCATAACGTAGCCGAGTATTTTGTCTCCGGTCATCGAATTCTTCAAAAGTACAACGTCCGGGCGAAGCACATCGATGCAGGCGTTCTGGTAAAAGACCTTCGGAAGCTGCTGACGCGGCATATTGTAGCACTCCGGAATATCCGTCATGACAGGTGACAGAACCCCGTTATTGTTAAACCACATCTTGTAGGGAATCTCACCCGCGGGTGCTACGCTCCGCACGGAATCGGCCGTCTCGTCATCGATAAGCATCCGTACCATCGTGTCAATGTCGGAAGGGCGCCTTATCGGATACGTCGGGCGAAGCTGAACGACAATGTCAGGCACATATCCCTCGTTGTCACGAAGCCACGTGAGTGCATGTCTGAAAACATCGATGTCGAGCGATGTGTCCGTAGCGTACTCGGCGGGCCGCAGAAACGGCACCTCAGCGCCCCATTCCCTTCCGATCTGTGCGTAACGCTCACTGTCCGTCGATAGAATCACTCTCGTAACGCTCTTCGCTTCCTTCGCATGTGCGATGGAATGAGCAAGCATCGGCTTCCCGCCTATTTCCCTTATGTTCTTATCCTTAACGCTTTTTGATCCGGATCTCGCCGGAATAATAGCAAGTACTTCCAAACCTGTTTCCTCTTTTTCTAATCAAGCCTCACCGTGACGGCTTTGCTGCGCTTTTCTTCTCAAACATCAGCTTCACCGTGACGCCTTTGATGCGCTCTTCTTCTCAAACATCAGCTTCATCGGGTCGCTTTGATGCGCTCTTCTTCTCAAACATCAAGCTTCACCGTGACGCCTTTGATGCGCTTTTCTTCTTCTCAAACATCAGCTTCATCGGGTCGGCGTCATTGAGCTTCGCGAGCCTCAGAATATCCTTGTCCATGTTGTTTTTAATAAACCGGTTGTCCCCTGCGGTTTTATAGTCTTTCATGAAATCGCGCATGTCGCGAAGCTTTGAAACTTCATTTTCATTCGGATCCATCATATAAAGATCCAGCATGCGTGCATAAAAGTCGTAAAGCTTAAACTCAAGTGCCGGCAGACAGTACTCTCCGTCGGGCGCCGCAAGCATCATCCTCTTTGCTTCCGCCGCTCCCGCCTTCCACATGTTTATCATGTAATCAAGATTCCTCCGCTTACTGAAGGAATCCGGTCTTTCGCGGTAGACATAGAGAACTTCGTTGCATCTTTCAACACTGTTCACGTAGCAGAAGAAGTAGTAGAGCATAATCGTGTCCTGACTCGGAATCTTTTCGAGCATTCTGATGTTATTGTCGATGAAGATGCTCCTTCGAAAGATTTTGCTCCAGATGTAACCGATTCTTCCCGCACAGAGTTCAAGCCTCTTTTCTCTGTCAAGCTTTCCGCAAAGCGCGGCCGGCGTAGTCAGGTGAGGCTTCTTTTCTACTGATCCGATGAACCCGCAGTCCACAACATCGGCATCCTTTTCCTTTGCCGCATGGTAGAGCTTTTCATACATGGTAACATCTATCTGGTCATCGCAGTCGACAAATCCGATGTACTCGCCCTTCGCGATTTCGATTGCCGCATTTCTTGCGCCTCCCGGGCCACGGCTCTCTTTGTTGGTAAGCACCTTAACCTTGTCAGGATACTGCCTTTCGAATTCCGCTAGTACCTTTGGCGATGAATCGGTCGATGCATCGTCAACGCAGATAATCTCTATTTCAGAAAGAGTCTGATTTACAATATTTGAAAGGCAGTTTACAAGGAACTCGCCTCCGTTATGCACAGGGACAATTACAGTTACGAGGGGAGATTTGTCGCTGTCCCGGCGTGCATCTTCGCTGCCTTCTTCGCCAAATGGTGTAATCTTCTCAAATTCTTCTCTGAGTTCATCGCATGCCGCACCCATCACTTCAAATGCAGGTTCAAGCTTTTTCAGATACAAAAGCTTTGTCCCCGCCTCACCGCAAGCGGCCTGACCGCCGCTTATTTCCTTCAGCTTCTCGGCAATCTTTGCTACAGCATAGTTATTTAACAGTCCGTAAACCGTCTCCTCTTCACAGAGTGACTTGTACTTTTCAATCTCTTTAAGCAGTGATACAGTTGTAGAATCAATGCTTCCGTTGTTTGCACTTCCAAGCATTCCGATAGCATTTTTACAAAGACGCAGTGCCTTCTCTGAATTTCTGGCAATTCTTCGAAGTGCTGCGGGGCAGTCATTTATCACTTCAATAATCTTTTCTGAATTTAGAACTACAGATGCATCCTTCTGGCTGCTTTTACTGTCATTTCCGCTTGTGAAATGCTGACTCCCGATGCCCTTCAGGCTGCTTTTACTGTCATTTCCGCCTGTGAAATGCTGACTTCCGATGCCCTTCAGGCTGCTTTCAAAATCGTAATTGCCGGTACAATACCGGTCAACAACTTCCTTTAGCGTCATGACTTTCGAACCGTGGATCAGTGCGCCGCCTTCAGTTGCATCAATTACTTCAATGTCCTCATTGTTTGCGCGAATGACTTCAATAGCCTTTTCAAACCACTTCAAATACTGAATCCAGTCGCCTCTTGTACGCACCTTGCCGCCGAAAACATCATCCACGCAGGCTGTTCCTATCTCGTTGTTAATTCCGGCTGACTCGACACCGCCCGCATGCGTTGCCTCGCCTGCGTAAGCAAGGTCCTGTCCGACGAGAACGATCTTCTTGAATCCAAGCTGATACGCAAATGCATAGGCTGCGGTTGCCACACTTCCGCCGCTTGCCCTGTCAACGCTTGACCTTCCTGCCTTTGCCATCAGCCTCGCCATGAAATCACGGCAGTTGAAGAGAATCTTTGGTGCCCTGTTCTTAAGTACGATTTCGGGATTTGCCTCGATGTCACAGATAAGCGGGATTGCATCGGTCCTTGGATCACTGTAATGCATGGCGGGCTTCTCGGGCTCTATTACGATGGTCGCATCGGGCATGATATCCTGCTGCATCATGTACTTTATTGCAGTATCGACACAGATAATAAGTGAATGTCCCTTTGCTCTTCTCAACTCCCCGATGTTCTTATCAAGTGACGGTCCCGCCGAAACAATGATAACAGGAAGCTCCCTGTCTATTACGTTTTGAAGCTCACTCGTCAGCAGAACCTCCGGTGCAATTTTCAGATTTCTGATAGTATTTCGGGCTGACTTTTCTGAAAAATGCATCAGCGTATTTCTGTTAACGATAATCTCCTCATCATTTGCCAGAATTGTATCAAAAAACGCCTTGTCGTACTCCGGATAGAGCTTTTCATATCCCGGGTGACGGCAGACAGTCTTCGTCTCGAAATTAAAGTAATTCACTGCGCTTCCAAGAAGCTCCTTGAAGGCAAACATTCCCTCTTCTGCTGTCACCACGCTGACGCGCACGTCACTGAGAATGTCATCAATTCCGCAGTTCGCACGGCAAAACTCAAGGACTTCTCTCTTCGGCTCGAGTATGATAATTCCTGCGCCGCTGCCGATAACGCGGAGCATCTCGCGCACAAAAAGTCCGTTTCCAAGACCGAGCATCAAAAACGGACCACTCTTCTTCGCGTACTGTTCCGCCCATGACTTTGCCTCACTGAGCGGTCTGTAGGCACTGTTTAGCCTTACCTCGGTGCCGTCCTGTTCAATAACAAGCGCCTTCGCATTTTCTCTTGTGTCAATAAGCTTTATCACGATAATATGTATAATCGAACCGCTATACCGGGGTTCGATCTGTTCCTTTCTGCCAATGTCGACCGGGTTGTTTTCATCAGGCGAATGGCGGAGGAAATCCTCTGCTCTATCACATAATGTTGTCTGCATGGTGACATCATCTGTTCTTCATTATAATTCAGTCTGCATGGTGGCATCATTATACAGTCAAAAATGAGTTTACATCAAAGCTTCTTTGTACTTGCTTAAAATTTCAGAAAGATCATACTTCAGTACATCCGACAGCATAACGTAATCCTTCTTCGCCATTGAATCAAGAGCCTGCTTCAAAACTGCGAGGAATTCATTAGCATCAAAGGTAAAAGTCCTGTCTGCCTTTGCATACGAATCAAGCCCGCTTGCCACGCCCATCATGTCATCAATTACATACTTCATTGCTTCAAGACCCTCGCTGTCCTTCTGCTGATAAAACAGATCCGAAACCTTGTCAATCTTCATGCCAAGTGACGTAAGCTTTTCTACAAGTGCTCCTCTGTCCATAATCCATCTCCTTCCTGCCGAATAAATCTCTTCTTCTCTTTATATCGACTATTCTATTAAAAAATGACAGTCCTGAGAAGAAAATAGACTCTCCAAGGGAGCCATCGGGGACAGGTCGTGGGCATTTTGCCGGGCGATGAAGCCAGGGGGGAGCCCGATATAACAGGGTAATCAAACTTACTGAGGGTCTACCTCTGTGAGGGTATTTATTGAGTGCACGTATTGAGGGGCTAATTTTTCCGTCTCTTGTTGATGGTCGGCACTGAGAGTTTGATGAAAATTTGAAAAATAAGCGTAAAAAGGATGGAAGCCTCGCAATGAGAGACTTCCATCTTGCTGAATACAATCTTTAATCTTATGCCTATGCAAATTCAGGAATCTTATATCCTGCCTCCGCCATACGCTGTTTGAACTCTTCTACCGACATTTCTGCATCTTCAGCGCCCTGCTCCACAGAAAATCTCCCATTCTGAACATAGGTGAATATCATTTCGTATCTTCCAATTTCCTTACCAATTTCCTTGCCTTTTTCAATATTGGCTTGATCCCTCATAAGTAAAGTCATATATTCCAGCCTCCATTCTTCATGTAGTTTTGCGCTCTCAACAGCAGCCTCCAAATTCTGAACAAGTTGACTCTTTCCGCTATTCCCTGTGGCTATCCAATTCAAGAAATCATCTAATTCCGGTGAGACATCATTTTTATTCCCACCTGCACATAGAAAAATCTTTGTTGTATCATCACCCAGCTCTAGTTTTGGTGCTTCAACACATCGATTAACAAAAGTATAACGATGTAAACCCTCTCCAAAACAATCAAAAGGACATATAAATATTATATAACTCTTCTTTAGTTCGTTATAATCCGCTCCTCTTTCGATTAGATTAAGATCAATCATTCCTTGATAATATCTCGAGCGTTTTGGTAGATTTTTACTATCAGTGGTTTGCATTTCACAGTCATATACCGTTTTTAAATCATCTTCACCATATACGTCAAATCGTATACCTTTTCCATCTGCCGTTATCTCGATAGGATGCTGTTTTTCAAGTTTTAAAAAATCTCCAACTTTCTTACCAATGATTAATTCTAATAATTCATGGCACAATTCAGGATTTCCTGTCAAAACTTTACAAAACATAAAATCATCTGTAAATCTTAGCTCACTATAATCTTTCTGTCTCATTTTCAAACCTCTTCTTCCTGTTGTTCGTTTTATAGTTTCATCTATATATAACAGCAGAAAGACTTCCTTGGGAAATCCTCTGCTGATAATTTTCTTGCAGGGAATTCCCCAATATATTGTATTCAATTACTCCTTTGATATTTTTCTTAAATTTGTATGTTCATCTCTTGTCTTGATTATAACATGAAATATGAGCGTTAACAATTATTAATCACTAGATTAGTCTAATGTAGGCAAAGAACTCTTACCCATTTAGATAAGAGTTCTTCGGAAAATGTTTCTTCGATAAAATATAGTATATCATATCAGCAAAAATAATCAATGATTTGAGGCCAAACCCTCAATGAGCACCCTCACAAAGCAAGGATATCCCCTCAGTAAGTTTGATTACCCATATAACATTTTCCGGAAAGCCGTGCAGACATAAAAAGGAGCCGGTCTGTGACCGGCTCCCGATAATAGTACAGGTATTATGTTTACTTTGGCAATTAGCCGAGGAGTGAAAGGACACCCTGTGTAGCCTGATTTGCCTGAGCGAGCATTGACTGACCAGCCTGCTGAAGAATGTTCTCCTTCGAGTAGGCTACCATTTCATCTGCCATGTCAGTATCACGGATACGGGACTCAGCTGATGTTAAGTTCTCAGCGGTGTTGTTTGCGTTAGCGATTGTATGCTCCAGACGGTTCTGAATAGCACC
>JAZLIL010000034.1:0-13420 GCA_045617405.1 Lachnospiraceae bacterium
CGGAAACAGCTCCGTTTGAACATCCCTTTGGGATGAAGATGTCGCTGCCGAACTTCTGATTGTCACAGATAACAAAACCGTAACCGCGGGTACGCTCATAGGTACCGACAACAGGATCGCTGCACCTTTCAAGGATGCTCACGACTCTTGCCTCTTTTCTGTGACCTCCTGAAGTGCCCTTCAGGCATACAAGAACTCTGTCCTTGTCATGGGCTCCCATCGTGTCATCAGGCGAAATAAAGAAATCCTCACTTCCGTCCTCGCACATTCCAAACCCGAAGCCCCGCGAAGAGCCGCTGAAAACACATGGAATCAGATCGGAGCCGGCTTTCTTATATCGGGCTTTTATATCAATCAGAATCTTACCTTCACTGATAAGCTCATCAAGGATAAGCTTAAGGTCTTCACGTTCATACTTTGGAACGTCAAGAAAATTGGCAATCTCCTTAAGCTTCATGGGCTGATAGTAATCACTCTCGATAACAGATAAAAGCACCTCTTTTCTTTCAGTCCTGCTTTCCATATATTTACCCATCCTTTCTGAATTAATAATACTCATTTCGTCAATTAAGTGCAATAATAGGGTTGATTTTTGAAAAGAAGGGTGTTAGAATTCACTCGAAGTTAGTCGAGACTAACTATTAACAGTAATAACTGCAATACCGGATGTGAGTGCTTTTCGTTAAATTAATTCATGCTCACGGAAAGGACAATATGACTTTAGCAAATCTCCCGATCGGTCGTGAAGGAAAGATAAAGACAGTCGGCGGAGACGGTCCGCTTCGCTGCAGACTCCTGGACATGGGACTGATTCCCGGTACCCTTGTCACCGTAAGAAAAGTCGCACCGATGGGCGACCCGATAGAAATCCACGTTCGAGGCTATGAGCTCACGCTTCGCCTTGAGGATGCTCAAAAGATTGAGCTCACAGAGGAGGCGGCAAAATGATATTTGCACTGATAGGAAACCAGAACTGCGGAAAGACAACACTGTTTAACCAACTTACCGGCTCGAACCAGCATGTAGGAAACTTTCCCGGAGTTACGGTTGAATCAAAATCAGGTCAGATAAGGAATGTCAAAGACTGCGAAGTCGTTGACCTGCCCGGAATCTACTCCATCAGGCCTTACACACAGGAGGAAATTGTCACAAGAGATTTTCTCATCAAAAGTCATCCCGATGCCATTATCAACATCGTCGATGCGACAAACATTGAAAGAAACCTCTACCTCACGCTGCAGCTTCTTGAAATGAGGATTCCCCTCGTGCTTGTTCTTAATATGATGGACGAAGTCCGGGCAAACAACGGTTCCATCAACATCGAGGGACTTTCGGAGAAGCTCGGCGTGCCTGTCATTCCCATAAGTGCCGCAAAAAACGAAGGCGTTGACGATGTTATCTTAGAAACTGTCCGTGTTGCAAAGGGCCGCATCTATCCGAAGGTAACGGACTTCTGCAAGCACGGTGCCGTACACCGCTGCATCCATGCTGTTTCCCATCTTATTGAGGACCATGCCGAAAGAGCCGGCATCGCGCCAAGATTTGCCGCGACAAAACTCATTGAAGGCGATGAAACAATCATCGAAAGCCTCGAGCTCAACGAGAACGAACTTGATATGATGGAGCATTCCATCACTGAGATGGAACATGAACTAAACCTCGACAGGAATGCCGCTCTCGCCGAGATGCGCTACATTTTCATCGAAGAGGCCTGCTCCTCAAATGTTGTCAAGTGCGAAGAAAGCCTCGAGCACAAGCGAAGCGTAAGTATCGACAGCATACTTACCCACAGGATTTTCGCTATTCCGATCTTTCTTCTGATTATGCTCACGATTTTCTGGCTGACCTTCAATGTGATTGGCAAAGGACTCAGTGACATTCTTGCGCTCGGAATAGACAGACTGACCGCAATTTGTGATGCCGGGCTGACACTCTACGGAATCAACCCTATCGTACACTCTCTGATCATCGACGGTATCTTCGCAGGTGTCGGCAGTGTCCTGACCTTCCTTCCGATAATCGTCACCATGTTCTTCTTCCTGTCTCTGCTTGAGGATTCCGGCTACATGGCCAGAGTCGCATTCGTAATGGACAAGCTGCTTCGTAAAATCGGTCTTTCAGGAAAGAGCTTCGTTCCGATGCTCATTGGTTTTGGCTGTTCTGTTCCCGCAATCATGTCGACAAGAACATTATCCTCGGAACGTGACAGAAAGATGACTATAATGCTCATTCCTTTCATGAGCTGTTCTGCGAAGATTCCTGTCTACACTGTCTTCTCTGCGGCATTCTTCCCGAACTGCGCACCGCTTGTCATGTTTGCGCTCTACGTACTCGGAATCATAATGGGCATCATTGTTGCTTTGATTTTTAAACACACACTGTTCAAGGGAAAACCCATCCCCTTCGTTATGGAGCTTCCAAACTACCGTCTTCCTTCCGCAAAGAGTGTGGTCCTTCTTATGTGGGATAAGGCAAAAGACTTCATCACAAAGGCATTCACGGTAATCTTTGTCGCGACTGTCATCATCTGGTTTCTACAGTCCTTTGATACAAGAATCAACTTCGTGGCGGATTCGGAAAACAGTATTCTTGCCTCGATCGGAATGCTGATCAGTCCCCTCTTCCACCCTGTCGGATTCTTTGACTGGAGGATTCCGACATCGCTCATCACGGGCTTTGTCGCAAAAGAAGCCGTCGTAAGCACAATGAGTGTCCTTCTTAACGCAGACCTTGAATCAGGCGCAGGCGTTCTCTCCTCGCTGTTCTCTCAGGCCTCAGCGCTCAGTTTCCTCGTCTTCTCGCTTCTCTACACCCCCTGTGTTGCAGCAATTGCCGCACTTAAGCGAGAATTTGATTCCGGTCTCAAAGCCGGATGCGTCGTTGTCCTACAGTGCATCATCGCCTGGATTGCGGCTTTTATCGTTTACAACATTGCGCTTCTGTATTAACGATGCAACATTGCAATTCTGCTTAAAAGATACAACATTGCTATTCTGTTTTAACGATACAAAACTGCAATTCTGCTTAAACGATACAACATTGCGCTTCTGTTTTATGATATTAAATTGTGACTCTTATTTGAACCGGAAACGTCTGACATCATACAGGCAGTCGTTAATTGTCCGACAGAAAGGAAAAATATGACACTCTACGATTATATACTGATTGCGGTTATCCTCGCACTGTTTGTTCTTGCCTTAAGATACGTTTTCAGTAAGAAAAGAACAGCATCGTCATGTTCCGGATGCTGTTCCTCATGTCAGTCGTCATGTTTCGCTTCCTGCAGACTGCAAGAATCAGATGATACTCACCTATCCCGTGGATTGCAAAATCAAAATGATGCTCAACGAAGCTGATTTATTCATTCCACGTAAGTGATCCGCTCTCGGGCTTTTTATCGCGCACAAGAAGCTCGTTAAAGGCGGCTCTTACGCTCTTGCCGTCAAATAGAATGTGATTGACCTGCTCGGTAATAGGCATTTCCACCCCGTACTTCTTTGCAAGCGCAAGTCCGGCCTTTGCTGAGTAAACGCCCTCAACAATCTGGGATACTTCGTCCATTGCCTCCTGCATTGTTTTTCCCTGTCCCATCAGATATCCCGCATTTCTGTTGCGGCTGTGAAGGCTTGAACAGGTAACGAAGAGATCACCTATTCCCGAAAGTCCCGCAAAAGTCTCGAGCTTTCCTCCCATCTTAAGTCCGAGCCGTCCGATTTCGGCCATTCCTCTTGTCATGAGGGCAGCCTTTGTATTGTCGCCGTAGCCTACGCCGTCAACCATTCCCGCAGCAAGCGCAATAACGTTCTTGAGTGAACCTCCAAGCTCTATTCCGATAATATCGGGGCTTGTGTAAACTCTGAAGTACTCAGTCATAAAAACATCCTGCAGGAATTCCGCAGTTTCTCTTGTCTTTGCTCCGACTACAACTGTAGTAGGAATCAGTCTCGATACCTCCTCGGCATGGCTCGGTCCGCTCAGAACCGCAATATCGGCATTTCCGATTTCCTGAGCAATAACCTCTGTAAGTGTGCAAAGCGATGATTCTTCAACACCCTTTGCCACATTGACAATAATCTGACCGTCCCTGATAAAAGGTGCAAGGTACTTTGCGGTAGCCCGTACATAAGGTGATGCAACCGCAAAAACAATAACGTCCCTGTCCTTTAGCGCCGTCTTTTCATCAGGCTCAAGAATCACACTCTCAGGAAGAACGGCTCCGGGAAGATTCTTTATCATCGACCTGTCGGCTTCCATCTCGTCAAGCTCCTTCTTAATCTTTGACCAGACAGTTACCTCGTAGCCCTTATTAGCAAGCAAAATGGCGAGCGCGGTACCCCATGTGCCGCCGCCGAGAACGGTGATTTTCATTTCGTCTCCTTTTTCTTAAACAGATAAGTCTTATTCTCATTTCCATCAAGCAGTCTCTTTATGTTTGCCCTGTGTGAGAACACAACAAGACCGCCAATGACAACAGCAATGGCAACCATCAGTCCGTAATAATTCTCACCCCTCATTGCAATTGCTGTCCATATGGGAAACCAGACTGCGAGTACTATTGAACCGACTGAAACATAATTTGTCGCAAAAAGTATTATAAAGAATGCCGCAAGACCAAAAGGTATCAGCACCGGATACATGCAGATATAGATGCCCGCGAGGACCGCAACGCCCTTTCCTCCCCTGAACCTGAGCCAGAACGGAAAATCATGCCCAAGCGAAACACCAAGAGCCGCAATCATGGTCAGAAGAAGCGTGTTCGTACGCCCCGGAAATATCACAAACCTGACAAGAAGTATCGGAATCGCTGCCTTTAATACATCACCAAGAAGCGTTACCAGTGCCGGCTTCGCTCCCATCGTCCGAAGTGCGTTTGTTGTCCCCGGATTTCCGCTTCCCTCATGCAAAATATCTGTTTTATTGATTTTTGCAACAATATAGCCCGTCTCAATGTTTCCGAAAAGATAACCGAGAACCAGACTTATCAGATTAGCCCAATGTATCACAGATAATCTACCTTTCTTCTCTCTTTCGTTCACGCGAAATAATCTTTATTGAAGTACCCTTGAAGCCGAAAGCCTCACGAATCTTGTTTTCTATATAGCGTTCATAGGAGAAATGCATAAGCTCCTTGTCGTTGATAAAGAGCACAAATGTCGGGGGCTTGACACCGACCTGTGTTCCGAAAAAGATTTTCAGCCTTTTTCCCTTGTCTGCCGGCGGCTGCTGAAGCATTGTCGCTTCATTGATGATCTCGTTTAAAGTACCTGTTGTGATTCGCATGTTCTGATTCTGGATTATAACCTCAATCATATCGAAGAGATTGTTCATACGCTGTCCTGTCTTTGCTGAAATGAAGACAATCTCTGCATACGGAATGAATGAGAGAATTTCTCTGATCCTGTCACGGAACTTATAAACAGTCTTGTCATCCTTTTCGATAGCATCCCACTTGTTGACGGCAATGATAAAGCCCTTACCGCGTTCATGAGCGATACCGGCGATTTTGGCATCCTGTTCCGTAACGCCCTCAACAGCATCAATAACAAGAACGGCAATATCACAGCGTTCAACCGCACTGACTGTCCTTACTATGGAGTACTTTTCAAGGTCTTCTTTAATTTTGTTCTTTCTTCGAAGTCCTGCAGTGTCGATGAAAACATACTCATTCCCGTTGAAATTTACAACAGTATCGATTGCATCCCTCGTCGTTCCCGCAATATCGGAAACAATACAGCGCTCTTCTCCGAGAAGTCTGTTTACAATTGAAGACTTTCCGACATTCGGCTTTCCGATGATTGCAATCTTCGGTCTTTCATCCTCTTCAGGACTCTCGCCTTCCGTTAAAAAGCTCTTGCAGACTTCATCAAGAAGATCACCGAAACCAAGCCTCGAAGCAGCCGAGATTCCAATCGGATCTCCGAGACCGAGGTTATAGAATTCATAAATGTCAGCACTGAATTTTTCAAAGCTGTCCACTTTATTAACAGCAAGAACAACAGGTTTTTTTGATCTTCTCAGGATATCAGCCACGCGAAAATCATTGTCTGTAAGGCCCTGACGAACATCACAGATAAAGATGATGACATCGGCTGTATCGATGGCAATTTCAGCCTGCTCACGCATGTGTTTAAGAAGAACGTCCTTTGTCTCAGGCTCAATTCCGCCGGTATCTATCAGTGTGAACCTGTAATTCAGCCAGGTGATGTCGGCATAGATTCTGTCTCTTGTAACGCCGGGTGTATCTTCAACTATCGAAATTGTTTCACCTGCAAGTGCATTAAACAATGTTGATTTTCCGACATTCGGCCGTCCGACTATTGCTACAATGGGGTTACTCATTCTTTCCCTCTCAATCTTTAAAAAACCGGCTGCCAAAACGGGCCGGCAGGTCAATCATCATTTAAGTTAGGTCTTCCAACCCTCAGGTCAATCTTAATTAATTCCGAGAAGTGCATTTAGAAGCGAAATTCCATTAGATTCTACAACACGCACCTCGATTTGTAAAGCGTCGGCAATATCCCCGATAGTGACGTCATCAAGGAGCACATCCTCGCCGCTCCTTAACAGATTTTCCGGAAGAAGCAGAACCTTCCCGAGTCTTCTGCCCTTTAGCTGCCTGATGATGTCCCTTCCGGTGAGAAGTCCCGACACAGTAATTTTATCACCGAAGAAGTCGTTTCTGATTGCTATGCACTTGGCCCTGACTCCGGGGTATCTTGCAAAAGCATCGGTTAAAAGCTTTGAAATGGTATCTGCCATAAGAAGACCTGTCGCAATCGTAACGTCATTTTCGTAACAGTTGTCCGGGGTATCTGAAAGTCCTTGATAAAACTCATCCACAAAGCTTCTGAGCATTCCGACACCGTTCTCTATCTGAGGATAACCCTCATATTCAATATCTGCGGGAATCGCCTCTCCTGCCCTCAAATACCATTCATCCGAAGCAAAGACAAGTCGTGTCCCGAAATTATCAAGATAGTAGCGCTGCCACTTTCTGACTGTCTTAATAAGCGCCCTTGCGTCATTTTTGTCAAAGGCCTCAAGCTGCGTCAGACCTTCTCTGTGGTTCGTGAGTCCGACAGGAACAATCGAGAGACTTTTGAGGTTCGGGAGAAGATTCGAAAGTCCTGCAAGTGTTCTTTCAAGCTCTTCACTGTCATTCCAGCCCTTGCAGAGTACTATCTGGCCGTTTATATCAAGCCCTGCCTCCATAAACCTTTTGAGTCTGGAAAGTGCCTCCCCGGCCTTCTTATTCCGGAGCATTCGGCAGCGAAGCTCCGGGTTCAGAGTGTGTATAGACACGTTGATCGGTGAGAGCCTGTAAAAGCAGATTCTCTCAACATCCTCATCCGTAAGATTAGTAAGCGTAACGTAGTTTCCCTGAAGGAATGAAAGTCTTGCATCATCGTCCTTGAAATAGAGCGTGTCTCGCATTCCCTTCGGCATCTGGTCGATAAAGCAGAAGATACACCCGTTTTTGCAGGAACGGTACTCATCCATGAGCCCCCTGTCAAATACTATTCCGAGATCCTCATCTTCGTCCTTCTCGATATCAAGCTCCCACTCCTCGCCCTCCGACGTTAACACCATCAGAGTCAGCTCTTCGCTGGCACAAAGGTATCTGTAATCAAAGACATCCCTTATCTTCTCGCCGTTTATTGAAATAAGCCTGTCGCCTGCCTTAAGCTCAAGCTCCTTTGCAATACTCCCCTCTTCAATCGAAGCAATCAGATGTCCTTCCAAATTATCTGTTTTGTTTTCCGATTCGTAAATGTTCATTCTTCTGTCCCAAATTCCACACTAAAAAGTATAATCAAAATAATGTTCCTGATTCCGCACCAAAGCACATCACCAAAAGAATGCTCCTGATCCGGCTCTAAAGCGCATAATCAAATGCATTCTTAATTACCTTTATCTCATCCCTGTCAATCGCTACGACATCAAACCTGACGGGCGTACCCTCGCTGTAACCGTTCTTCTTCATGTAGTAAATTGCGCCCCTGCAGATGCTTCCCATCTTTTCAAAAGTCACCGCTTCAAGCGCACTTCCCATCTTCGTGTTTTCCCTGTACTTCACTTCCACAAAGCACAGGTACTTTCCCTCACGTGCAATAATATCTATCTCGGAGTTTCTTGACGTGAAATTTCTCTCAAGAATCTTATACCCGAGTTCTTCAAGATGCCTTGCGGCAAGCGCTTCCTTTTCACTTCCGAGTGCCCTGTTTTTGCCCATCGTTCGCCTCTTTGCTTCCCTGTTCCATCTTTGCACGTACCTGATCTACCCTGTCGACAAACATGAGTACCTGAACAATAACATCATACATTTCCGGCGGAACCTCGTCTCCGACATCGATTTTTGAAAGTGCCTCGGCAAGCTTCTCGTCGCGGTGAATCGGAATGTCCGATTCTTTCGCCGTCTCAATGATTCTCGCCGCAAGCTCACCCTTTCCGCTCGCAAAAACCTTCGGTGCCTCGTCCCCCGGCTCATAGCCGATTGCTATCGCTTTTCTGTTTTGATAATCCTTTTCACTCATGCCATCTCAGTACTAAAGTTCCGAAAACCGCAGTTACCGAAGACCATTACAGGCGTTCCGCAGGATCGCCCATGCAAACTCGCATTGCAGTTTCGAAAACCATGGTTCCACGCTTCCGGTAAAGCCTCAAACGTCATAAGCAGTCAATGCCCGGCGGCTGTTTATATGGTAATTGACTTAATGAACGTCCTTCTGTGAATCTCGCAGGGGCCGAGCCGTCTGAGAGCTTCCATGTGCTCGGCTGTACCGTAGCCCATGTTCGATGCGAATCCGTATCCGGGATACATGGCATCAAATTCAGTCATCATCCGGTCCCTTGTCACCTTCGCGACAATGCTTGCAGCCGCAATCGACACACTTCTCGCATCACCCTTTACTATTCCGACCTGCCTTAACGGCTGATTCGGGATATGAACAGCATCCACAAGCAGTATATCAGGCTTCACTCCAAGTTTCGAAACCGCCTGATTCATAGCTTCATAGGTTGCCTGAAGGATGTTAATTTCATCTATCCTTTTGTTGTCTGTAATACCGATTCCGTAGGAAACGGCTTTCATAGTGATAACGTCAAAAAGCTCCTCGCGCTTTTTTGCCGAAAGCTGCTTTGAATCATTAAGGTAGAGAATCCTCTCGTCCTTCGGCAGGATACATGCGCATGTTACGACAGGCCCGGCAAGCGGTCCTCTTCCTACCTCGTCAATGCCGCAGATAAGGCTTAAGTCAGAGTACTTTTTCTCAAACTCCATCATTGCTTCTGTGCGCGCAATTTCCTTCTCGTAGGCTGTTATCCTCTTTCTTCCTGCCTCGCACGCCCTGATAACACCCTCACGTTCATCGGAAGAGAACTCTTCGATAAGCACTGAAAGCTTTTCAACAGGGGCCTCTTTAATTGCCTTTGTGATTTCCGAAATCTTCATTTCCAAAATCTCCCAAATAGTTTATTGTTTCTCTGCAGTCCTTTCCTTCTTTGGAGCGCTGACTCCCGCTTCTACCCCGTTAAAGTTCTTTCAAGTGAAATTACTCTGCAGACTTTTCCTGCTTAGGTGCACTGACTCCCACAACTGCGCCATTATCAGGTTTATCAAGCGAAATTACTCTGCAGATTTTTCCTGCTTAGGTGCACTGACTCCTACAACTGCGCCATTATCAGGTTTTTCAAGCGAAATTCTTGCTATCCTTGCGTTTCTGAAATCATCTACCAGGAAAGCACAGACCTTCTCGGTGTCGGGCACTCCGCCTTTTTTCATACAGGATCTTGCTTCCGCAATGTTCAGAACTGTAATCTCCGGATCGGGATCCTCCGATGCCTTGTACTTTTCGCCGATAACTCCCTGATAATTCTCCTGCAGGAACAGAATCAATCGGTCTGCAAGCTCGCTCGTCACGAGAATTTCATCGTTTATCGAACCGATCAGTGCAATCCTTATGCCGATGTCCTGATCATCAAACTTCGGCCAGAGAATACCCGGTGTGTCAAGGAGCTCAACCTGCCTGTTGAGCCTGATCCACTGCTTTCCTTTGGTGACACCCGGCTTGTTTCCCGTCTTTGCGACGCTCTTTCCGGCAAAGGAATTGATGAATGTGCTCTTTCCGACATTCGGTATCCCAAGTATCATTGCCCGTACAGGTCTTCCTATGATGCCTTTCTTTCTGTCGCTCTCAAGCTTTTTCGCGCAGGCCTTTAGGATAATTTCGGTAACGCCCCTGACGCCCATCCCGTTCTTCGAATTAACGCACGAGACAAAGAATCCCTGCTTTTCATAATAATCTTTCCAGAGTGCATTCACCTTTTCATCTGCCAGATCGCACTTGTTAAGGAGAATTATTCTCGCCTTACCCTTTGCGAAGGAATCAATGTCGGGATTCTTGCTTGAAAAGGGGATACGTGCATCAACAAGCTCTATTACAACATCGATGAGCTTCATATCCTCCATCATCTGCTTTTTGGCTTTGGCCATATGACCCGGATACCACTGATAAATCATCACTATTCCTGCTTCTTTCCGTATTTGTTAAGTGTGTTGACGAATGCAAAGTTGTTCGTCCTGATAAATGCCTTGCCGACGATCTCATTTCTTACGATGTTGCCTACATGTGCAAATCTTGAATCCTCACTCGCATTTCTGTTGTCTCCGAGAACAAAGTACTCATCATCTTCGAGCACAAGCTCCGCCTGCGCCGTTCCGCCAATCTCCGCCGGGTCGACAATCATCGGTTCTTCGAGTGGATTACCGTTGATGTAGACCTCACCCTTGATAATCTGCACCGTCTCGCCCGGCAGCCCGATTATCCTTTTGATGTCATAGTAATTGTGCTCCTCATTCTCATGACTGTAGACTATAACATCAAACCGCTTCGGATCATTTACAATATAGGCAAGCTTGTTTACGATAATCACATCGCCGTTTTGAAGAGTTGTCTCCATCGATACACCGGACATATTCGTTTTCACAAATGCAAAAAGCACAAAGAAATAAGCCAGTGCAACGACGCACGCAACATCGATTACCCAGCGAAGTATTGAAAGCACTATTTTCTTTCTCTTGTTGAAGCGTTCAAGCCGCTCAAACTCGTATTCAAAATCCACAATCCTACTCCATTATGCATTATGAAGTCATTATATAAAAAAAGAGCGAACAATGCAAAAGGTTTTGTTACCTTCTCAAATAAGCATCGTCCGCTGACACGGTTCGTTTATTTTCCTATACATTTTGAAAAGCAGGGGTCAAACTCAAATTGCCCCCCGCTAAATGGCGAAGGGCAATTGAATGTGCCAATTTACTTATCAGAATTCCACCAGGACTTGTCGGTAACATTGTCGTAGTAGCGCTGAATCGGAATTATTGCTCCGTTGCGAATCTCAAGGACCTCCCAGATGCAGGCCCTGACACCTGTCGGCATTCGAAGTGACGTCAGCAGGCCGCCCTTGCCGTAAACCGAAACAATTGCCCCAGACTCTGAAAGCTTCGTACTATCGTATTCTCCGGCCGAACATTCAGTGAAATCAACTACACAGTACTTATAGTAGTTTTCACGCGAGAACTGTCTGATTGTAACGGTCTCCGGACCATAGGATGTCGTGTCGTCAACATCGAGGTAACTGCCGAACGAATCATCAGAACCGCCATACCAGATGTGTGATGTCGACGATTTCGTCGTAAACAGGTGCGAGTCAAGATCACTGGGCTGATAGCCCCATGTCAGAACTATCGCAATTTCACCTTCTGCAAGCTCAGGAGACGCATAGAACTCGTAATGATTGCCGGATACATGCGGATTTGCGGCAAACGTGTAGTACATCGTCTCATATCCGGATGCAATGATTTCAGCCGTATACATGCCCGGCTTAAGAGAAAGTATAGCAAATCCATTCGCATCTCCTGTTGTTCTAAAGACTTCAGGTCCGAAATGATTGTTGATGCCCTCTCGTATAATGATAAGAGCATTAACAAGCGGTGCCATTCCATTGCCGTTTGATGCATAATTGAATGCATCTCCCATCTGTATATCAACCGTTGTCTGCTCCTCATTGTCCCGGTCATACAGATACACTGCATCCTGATAAATTCCGATACGCTCATTCTTTACGTCAATCGCATAAAGACTGCAGTCCTTCATTCCCGTCTTGCGGACTCGCAGATTGTACGAATACTCATTGTCAGGTACAATGATGTGATAATGGCCGTTAGAATCCGTTTTCGTCACAAAAAGACGATTTGAAAAACCATTATCATACAAGTCAACTAATGCCTCGCCGATGCCGCTAGAATCGCCGTCATAAACATATCCCTCAATGTCTGCAAATCCTACTGCGTTCATTACAAGATTGAGCGTATTATAGGCGGCATTGATCATGTTCTTTTCAGTCTTTCCGAACTTCTTCTGAAGCTTTTCACCAAGGGCCGCGTACAGCTTAATGTTGCTGAACTGGTTCTTCATACGCTCCTTTTCATTTGCGCCGACAGAATAATTGATGGTGCCCGATTCATCGATAATACGCCAGGTAACCATGACATCACTGTCAAACAGATATCTCTCGCCATACTTATCAGGGGTTGCATAAGTCGAAATGTAGTTATCTGTCAGATAATGGAATATGAAAGACACTTTCCCATCATTGTCGTAATAGTACTCGTATATCTCCAGTCCCGAGTCAATATATTCAATACTAACAATCTTGTTCGGTACATCGAATTCCGGATTTAAGTAGATTTCATAGTCTATTATGTTGCCGGTGTCAAGATTGATAAGCCGCTTCTTTAACATGCCGCAATTGATTTTATTGCAGTAACCACTACCATTAATAATGCCTTCGAGTGTGTAGAATACACTTTGATCCCATTTTAGCGAAGTATTCCGCTGCGCGGGTGAATAATTTTCCTCAAACAGATGTATTCCTGCCTGCTGATAGCCTGTGTCATTCATCTTAAGAATCGACTCTTGAAGTCTTCCTTCTGTCGTTCCTGCCGGAAGTATTATAAGACTGTCATCAGACTCAGGGCTGTCATCCTGCTCTTCTATGGTACCATCGCCGGTATCTCCGACTGTATCCACCTGAGCAGATTCACCTGCGACATTATTGGCCGGAGTATTTGTATCAGGCAATGGAGTTTCAACTTGAGGCGCAGGTTCGTTTACTTCATCATTCTTTTCCGGCCGGGTTATGATGCCCAAAGCACGAAGCACCAAAAATGCAATAAGAATTGCCAGCATAACTGCTCCGATAATAATAGCTATGATTTTTCCGCGGCCGGATTTATCAGTTGTCGGATTCGATGCCGGTGTTTGTGTCGGCGTTGCCGCAGTGGGCGATGTCGGCCCTGCCGCAGGCGCCGGTGTTGTTGCCGCATGGGGTGTTGTCGGCCCTGCCTCAGGTACCGGGTCAG
>JAZLIL010000035.1:0-2394 GCA_045617405.1 Lachnospiraceae bacterium
TAGGAACTTCAACAAGACCTACGTTGTTAATCTTTCCACCAAGTGCAAATACCTTGGTTCCCTTTGAACCTTCTGTACCGTACTTAACGAATTCTGATGCACCCTCACGAAGGATGAACGGAACTGTTGCAAGTGTCTCAACGTTGTTAACGCATGTCGGGCATCCCCAAAGTCCCTTAACAGCCGGGAATGGAGGACGTGGACGAGGCATACCGCGCTGTCCTTCGATAGAGTTGAGAAGAGCTGTCTCCTCGCCGCAGACGAAAGCACCTGCACCAAGTCTGATATGTGCGCGGAAACTGAAATCAGTACCCATGATGTTGTCACCAAGAAGTCCTGCTTCTTCAAGTTCCTTGATAGCAAGTTTAAGTCTTGCTACAGCGATAGGATACTCAGCACGAACATAGAAGTAACCGTTCTTAGCACCGATTGCATAAGCTGCAATAGCCATACCTTCGATAACTGCTACAGGGTTACCCTCGAGGATGGAACGATCCATGAATGCACCCGGATCACCCTCATCACCGTTACATACGATGTACTTATCGCCATCACCGGGAGCTGCAAAGCTCCACTTTCTTCCTGTAGGGAAGCCTGCGCCGCCACGTCCGCGGGGTCCTGAATCAAGAACTTCCTTGATAGTAGCTTCACGTCCAAGTTCAAGTGCTCTTGCAAGGCCCTTGAATGCGCCTGCGCCAAGTGCTTCGTTAAGATTCTCAGGATCGATCTGTCCGCAGCCGTGAAGGGCTACACGAACCTGCTTCTTGTAGAATGTGATCTCTTCCTGCTTAGCAATCTTCTGCTGTGTTGCCGGATCAACGTAAAGTAATCTGTCAACTACTTCTCCGCCGACGATATCTTTCTCGATGATTTCTTCAACATCATCGATTGTAACCATACGGTAAAGTGTATTCTCAGGGAAGATCTTGCAGAACGGTCCCTGTGAGCAGAATCCGAAACAACCCACCTGGTTAACTGTAACCTTGTCATCAAGGCCTTTTTCTTTAATGATAGCTGCGAACTTCTCACGGATAGCTGCTGAGTCTGATGAAAGGCATCCTGTACCTCCACAGAATACAACATGACGTTTTCCGTCTTCGCCGCTGAACTTGGCATCAAGGCAAGCTGTGCAATCAGCCTGAGTCTTCTTTAATTCGTCAAAACTCTTTATCATTTTGCAGCACCTCCCTTAAGCTCATCAATGATACCCTGTACCTGATTTACAGATACCTTCGGATATACCTTTCCGTTGATTGATACTGCCGGTGCGATACCGCAGGCACCAAGACAACGAAGTGCATCAAGTGTGAATAATCCATCCTCTGTTGTCTCACCGGGAGCAATCTTCAGAATCTCAGAGAATTTATCGATAACCTGCTGTGCACCCTTAACATAGCATGCAGTACCAAGGCAGCATCCGATAACGTACTTTCCCTTTGGCTGAAGAGAGAAGAATGAATAGAATGTTACTACTCCGTAGATTTCTGCTACAGAGATTCCTGTTTTGTCTGAAACCAGTTCCTGAACCTCAAGTGGAATATAGCCATATTCCTTCTGGATGTCACTAAGGATCATCATAAGAGGTGTCTTCTCATCTTTGTATCTTTCGCAGATAGAGATGATCTGGGCTTCAGCCGCTTCACTTAAACGAGCCATTAATAATCCTCCTTGTTTGCATGTGCCGATACGCCGACACGTAGATAGATTTATTATACATCTGTGATATTTAATTATCAATGTATAAATGTACGTACAAAGCCATATTCTTCTTGCTTTTTAAGGAATTCCCGCAGTTCGGACCCTGTATTTTGGTCAGCTTTCATTTTTCCGTCTTTATTCTCTATTATCACCGTTCCTTCAGTCTTCAGCCAGCTGATATTACGAACCGCATCCGCATCTGAAGCCGCATATATCATATCTGCTGTTCCACCCATGAAGCATACACCCGTTATCACCCCATATGTGTCATTGCAGAAACAAGAATGGCACAAAATTCTGTCATGGTCACAGTACTCCTCCGGCAGGTAAATACTAGATGTTGACTGGAGTTTCAGCCTCCCCGACATCTTTTTGATCAGTTTTTCTGTCTTATTCAGGCTGAATCCGGCAAATATTATTCTTACTCTCTTTTCATTCTTTCTCACACATTCCACTCCTTTCTGCTCCTTCGATATATCGAATCTTCTGTTTCAGGCCTTCTGATTTTCAGCATTTCATCATAATTTTTCTGCCACATTTTTCCTCTGAAGTACTCAGGCAGTTCATGCCCGTTCAGAAAATCGGCAATAGAGTGAAACAGAAGTTTTTCCCAGCTGTAGAAATTCACAGGAAGCTTAACCTTCGTATACGCCTCTTCGTAAATCTTCGTTCCGTTTCCCGGTTCGGCTTTCTGGA
>JAZLIL010000036.1:0-16605 GCA_045617405.1 Lachnospiraceae bacterium
CCTGTCAGACTTCAGGGATCCTTTGTGTCCGACGATGAGGTCAAAAAGGTTGTTGACTTCCTTAAGGAGAACAATAAGAAGAGCTCTTACGATGAGATGGTTACACAGAAAATCAGCGAGTCGATGAGTGACGACAAGTCAGAAGCTCCTGTTGCAAAGCAGGGACGCGACGAGTATTTTGAGGAAGCCGGGAGGTTCATCATCGAGAAGGAAAAGGCGTCAATCGGAATGCTCCAGAGGATGTACATGATAGGTTTTAACCGTGCCGCGAGGATTATGGACCAGCTCGCCGCTGCCGGTGTCGTCGGACCGGAGGAAGGAACAAAGCCTAGAAGAATCCTTATGACAATGGATGAATTCAATGCCTTTGTTCAATCGGAGAAAGACAGCCGTGATTAGCGGATTGTTGTTTACAATTTGTGAATTCTATTTTATAATTATTTCGTGTTACGAATTATGATTCAAGACGGGCAGCCACTAAGCGGCCTGAGGCAGATTGTCAGTTCAGGCGCGATCAATAATGGAGGTACTTTTATGAAATGTCCTTTTTGCGGTGAAACAAACACAAGAGTTGTCGATTCAAGACCTGCCGAGGATGGAGGCTCCATAAGGAGAAGAAGACAGTGTGATGAGTGCGGCAAGCGTTTTACTACTTACGAAAAAATCGAGACAATTCCACTTGTTGTTATTAAAAAGGATAATGTCAGAGAGCCTTATGATCGCAGCAAGATTGAAAAGGGTGTTTTGAAATCATGTCACAAGCGTCCTGTCTCAATTGACCAGATTACGAATCTTGTTGATGAGGTTGAATCGGCTATTTTTAATCTGGAGCTTAAGGAGATTCCGAGCAGCACAATTGGTGAGATTCTCATGGAAAAGCTTAAAAAACTCGATCAGGTTGCGTATGTACGTTTTGCATCCGTTTACCGTGAGTTCCAGGATGTTAACACTTTCATGGAGGAGCTTACAAAGATTCTCAATGCCGAAAGTAAGAAGCTTTAGTATTTGAGGGCGGTTCGTTAATCGCCCCTTTTATGTCAAAATCGAAATACTGTTTTAAATTCAGTTAACAATACTGCTCTATAATCGCCATATCATCCCCGCCGGAGAGACGGGAAAGGATATGATGTTTTCTAAAACATATTGTGCAGCAATCGACGGAATTGATGCAATCTGCGTGAGTGTGGAGGCTGACGTAAGTGATGGTCTTCCGCTGTTCAACATGGTCGGCTTTCTTGCATCAGAGGTAAAAGAAGCCAAGGACAGGGTAAGGACAGCTCTTCGGAATTCAAATTTTCCGATGCCTCCGAAGAGAGTAACAGTAAACCTGTCGCCCGCTGATGTTCGAAAGGCTGGTTCTGCTTTTGATCTTGCAATTGCGATTGCTGTTCTTGGGGCATCTGAGATTATTCCAAATTCATTTCTTGACAGTACCATGTTTATTGGAGAGGTAGGACTTGACGGCGAGATAAAGCCTGTCAGCGGTATTCTGCCTATTGTGTGCTGTGCTCTTAAAGAGGGCATTACGCGTCTTGTCGTTCCTTTGAGTAACGTTGCGGAAGCGGCAATTTCAAAAGAAGTCGAGGTAATCGGTGTATCTTCACTCTATGAAGTTTTTTCGTATCTTTGCGGAGTTCTTAATATCAAACCTGCAATAATCAGTGATGATGTATTTCAAAGTGTTTCGGATAATGAATGTGAAGAGGACTTTATTGATATCTGCGGTCAGTTTGCAGCTAAGAGAGCTGCGGAGATTGCAGCGGCCGGAGCACATAACATTTTGCTCATGGGGCCTCCCGGAGCAGGAAAATCGATGATTGCAAAGAGAATCGGATCAATTATGCCGAAACTTAGCTTTGAAGAAAGTCTTGAAATCACAAAGATACATTCCGTTGCCGGACTCGCAAAGGGCGGTGGGCTGATTACAAGGCGTCCGTTTCGTTCACCCCACAATACCGTAACTGCTCCGGCACTGCTTGGCGGCGGAAAAAACTCGGTACCCGGCGAAGTAACACTTGCCACTCACGGAATCCTTTATCTTGATGAGCTTCCCGAATTCTCAAGATACGCTCTCGAATGCCTTCGCGGACCGCTTGAAGACAAGAAGGTGACTGTATCAAGAGTCGGAGTCACACACGAGTATCCTGCAAATTTTATGCTTGTCGCAACAATGAATTTGTGCCCTTGCGGCATGTATCCCAATCTCGAAAAGTGTACGTGCTCGGCGACTGCAATAAACAATTACCGTCATAAAATCAGCAAAGCTATTACTGACAGAATCGACATATCAATAAGCATGGTACAGCCTGACTATCGCGAGCTTGTCGGTAACGGAATCAGAGGGGATTCTTCAGCAGTAATCAGAGAGCGCGTCGAGACGGCAAGAAAGATTCAGAGTCTAAGATTCTCAAAAGAAAGTATTCATTTCAATGCACAGATGAATTCATCCCAGACTGTTAGATTTTGCAGTCTTTCTAAGGATCTGGAGTTATATATTGAAAAGTGTTTTACCGATAACGACCTGAGTATGCGAGGCTTTCATAAGCTTCTCAGAGTTGCAAGAACAATCGCAGACCTTGATAATTCTGAGAAGATTTTGCAGAAGCATCTTGATGAAGCGTTAATGTACCGCTGATTTAAAAGAAGATATTTCAGAGAAAGCATCCTGACGAAGCGTTAATGTACCGCTGATTAAAAGGGAGATATTTCAGAGAAAGCATCCTGACGAAGCGTTAATGTACCGCTGATTAAAAAGGAGATATTTCAGAGAAAGCATCCTGATGAAGCGATGATACCGCTGATTAAAAAGATGTTCGGGACTGAAAAAGCCCGTGCTTTCAACAAACAACACTTGAATATATGAGGAGGAGGGCATGTGAAGTGCCCTGATCAGACATTTTATGAGAGATTACAATTTGAAGCAGGAAGCCTATCTGATTCTTGCAGTTGCAGAGTGGATAGGAACAGAAACAATTGAGATAATTGAGAGTTCATTTCCGGAGATGGAAAGTCACGATTACTCTCCCGAAAGGTACATTTCGGAGCTTGAGTTAATCGACAAAAAATCAAAAATCAGGATAAAGGAAGCAATTTCAAAAATTGATTGTGTAAAGAGGATTATTGATGATGAAGGAATACGCTTTATTACATGTGTTGACGACGATTTTCCGGAAAAGCTCAGATACATTCCGGACAGTCCCAGGTGGCTTTTTGTAAAGGGAAATCTTCCTGACCCCGAAAAACCGGGTGTTGCCGTAGTTGGTGCAAGAAAGTGCACAAGATACGGAACAGATACGGCGCAGATGTTTGCAAGGGAACTTTCAAAGCGCGGTGTTGAGATTATCTCGGGGCTTGCCTACGGAATCGACGGCGCTGCACATGAGGGTGCCCTCGAGGCAGGCGGGAAGACTTATGGTGTTCTTGGCTGCGGTGTCGATGTTGTTTACCCGTTAAGCAATAAAAAGCTGTTTTTAAGGATGTGCGAACAGGGCGGTATTATTTCTGAGTATCCTCCGGGTGCGACTCCTGCTGCGGTTAACTTTCCCAGAAGAAACAGGATAATATCCGGATTGTCCGACGCAGTTCTTGTAACTCAGGCACAGAAAGCGAGCGGTTCGATGATAACAGTCAGGCATGCACTTGATCAGGGGCGTGATGTCTTCGCGGTTCCGGGAAACATCTACGAAGTATTAAGCTCAGGCTGTAACAATCTGATAAAGGAAGGCGCTTTCCCTGCACTTAGTCCGATAGACATAGTAAATGTTCTTGCAGAGCAGTACATTGTACTTAAACTCTTCGAAGACACGGAGAAGAGAAGAAAGGCCACAGCAGATACAGTCAGTAATGAGAGAAAATTCGCAGCAAATTTAGACAGTAATGAGAGAAAAGTCCTTAAGCATCTTACATCGCAGCCAATGCACATCGATGAGCTTGTGTATGAGACTTCAATGTCGGTAAGCGAAGTCAGGAGCGTTCTTACTTCACTGATTTCGAAAAATCTGACCAAAGAAGATGAATTCAACACATACGTAAAATGTAGTGAATTATTCTGAAATATGAGAGTCCGGAGGGGACGTGGTATACCTGATGCCGGGACCGGCAGAATAAAGGCAGTAACCTTTGAGCTTTTGCCAATGTGCTCTTTGCAGGAAACAATATCCCCGCAGGCAGAAAATCTGTGTGTACACAAGAAAACGACGTGTTTTTGTGCCCACACAGGAACGAAGCCCGGCGGGACAGAAAATCCCGGTGAACAGCACCGTAAACTTGACAGATGCATTATTTAATTTATGCTTGCAAGGATAGATTAAATAGTGTATTCTAGTGTGAGTTTATAAAAGCGCAAGAGAACTCACTGCCTTCATGCAGCGGGTGCACTTGCACGAGTATAATAGGAAGGTATTTGAGCAATTATGGCAAAGAATCTTGTTATTGTTGAGTCCCCGGCCAAGGCCAAAACAATTAAAAAGTTCCTTGGTACTAATTTTGAAGTGGTAGCTTCGAATGGTCATGTCAGGGATCTGCCTAAGAGCAGACTTGGAATTGACATTGAGAACGACTATGAGCCGAAGTACATTACAATCAGGGGAAAGGGTGACATTCTCGCCATGCTTCGCAAGGAAGTAAAGAAGGCCGACAATGTGTATCTCGCAACGGACCCCGACCGCGAAGGAGAGGCTATTTCCTGGCATCTTCTCGCGTCTCTCAATCTCGACAACAAAAGAACAAAGCGTATTACTTTTAATGAGATAACAAAGAATGCTGTCAGAAATTCTCTTAAGGAAGCAAGGGACATCGACATGAACAGAGTTGATTCCCAACAGACAAGAAGAATTCTTGACAGAATGGTTGGCTACATGATCAGTCCCGTGCTCTGGAAAAAGGTTAAGAGCGGACTTTCGGCAGGAAGAGTTCAGTCAGTTGCTCTTCGCATCATCTGTGATAGGGAAAATGAAATCAATGCGTTTAATCCCGAGGAGTACTGGACATTTGACGCAGCTTTTGATATTCCGGGTAAGAAAAAGAAGCTTGTCGCAAGATTCTATGGCAGAGAAGATGAAAAGCTCACCATCTCATCCAAGAAGCAGCTTGATAAGATAATAAATGAGCTTTCAGGTTCAAAGTTTACGGTTGCAGAGGTAAAGAAGGGCGAAAGAGTCAGAAAATGTCCGCTTCCTTTCACGACGAGCACGCTTCAGCAGGAAGCAAGCAAGCAGCTCAATTTCTCCACCTCAAAGACCATGAGAATCGCACAGCAGCTCTATGAGGGCGTTGACGTCAAGGGTCATGGTACAATCGGTCTCATCACCTATCTTCGTACCGATTCGACGCGAATTTCAGAAGAAGCTGACAGAGCCTGCAAGGAATTTATTACAAATGCTTACGGAGCGAAGTACATTGGTATTCCACAGGCAGGAAAGGAAAAGAAGGGTAAGATTCAGGATGCACATGAAGCTATCAGACCCACCTATGTAGACCTTGTTCCCGCGGAAATCAAAGGGTCGCTTGACAGGGATCAGTACAGACTTTATCAGCTTGTCTGGAAGAGATTTGTTGCAAGCCGTATGTCATCAGCAGTTTTTGATACAGTCAACATTAAGATTGACACCGATCCCGGCTACAGGTTTACGGCTTCTTCTTCAAGCATCAGATTTGATGGTTACATGAGTGTTTACACAAGTGATGATGATGAGCAGGCTAAGAAGGATGACAAGCTCGCATCGATTGAGACAGAAATGAATCTCGGAAAGTGTGAATTTGAATGCGAGCAGCACTTCACTCAGGCCCCCCCGCATTTCACGGAGGCATCGCTTGTTAAGACACTTGAGGAGCTTGGAATAGGAAGACCAAGCACCTATTCGCCTACAATTACAACTATTATTGCAAGGCATTATGTTGTAAAGGATGGAAAGAATCTCTATGTTTCTGAGCTTGGCGAGGCGGTTAACAACATTATGCTGACAGCATTTCCGAGCATCGTCGATGCAAGCTTTACTGCGAATCTCGAGGATCTTCTTGACGGAATTGAGCTCGGTGAGATTGGATGGAAGACGATTGTACGTAATTTCTACCCCGATCTTGATGAAGCTGTATTAGAAGCAAAGACGGCTCTTGAAAAGATTACAATTGCCGATGAACAGAGTGGTTTTGTCTGTGAGCAGTGCGGCAAGCCTATGCTGATAAAGTACGGTCCACACGGAAAGTTCATTGCCTGCTCGGGTTTCCCGGAGTGCCGCAACACAAAGCCTTTCTTTGAAAAGACAGATGTTCCCTGCCCTAAGTGCGGTCAGGATCTGTTTGTTAAGAAGACAAGAAAGGGCAGAAGATATTACGGCTGTTCGAATGCACCCGAGTGTGACTTTATGTCATGGCAGAAACCGAAGCCCGGCATGCCGTTAGAGGCACTTTTGAAAAGCGAATAGCATTGACATAAAAGTTTTTGGAGTAGTGCAATTATTTCGCAAAATGGATAATTCATCAAGTGTATTTTCAAAAAATCGTTGTAATTGTGTGAAAATGGTGCTATTATTATCATCAATAGTGGGGTAAGAAAAGAAAATTGATGTAAGGAGACCGTGATGAGCTTACAATTACTTGATAAGACAAGGAAAATCAACAAGCTGCTGCACAATAACAATTCGCACAAGGTTGTATTTAACGACATCTGTCTTGTTTTGAGTGACATTCTTGAATCAAATATCCTTGTTATCAGCAAAAAGGGAAAGGTTCTCGGCATTAAAAACAGGAATGATTTTCCGGCTCTTTCAGAGCTTATCAGGGACAGTGTCGGCGGACATATTGATAACACACTTAACGAACGTTTCTTAAATGTCCTTTCTACTCAGGAGAATGTCAGCCTGTTGACATTCGGCTTCGAATCGGAAAGTGTATCGGATTACGAAGCAATCATTACTCCGATAAATATTGCGGGTGAGAGACTCGGAACGCTGTTTATTTACAAGAAGAATTCCAAGTATACAATTGATGACATTATTCTGAGCGAGTACGGTACAACAGTTGTCGGACTTGAAATGCTTCGAAGCGTCAACGAGGAGAGTGCGGAGGAAAACAGAAAGATACAGATTGTCAGAAGTGCTATCAGCACACTGTCATTTTCGGAGCTTGATGCAATTAAACATATTTTTTCTGAGCTTGATGGCAATGAAGGGGTGTTGGTTGCGAGCAAAATTGCCGATAGAGTTGGTATAACGAGATCGGTGATTGTAAACGCATTACGTAAATTTGAAAGCGCAGGTGTCATTGAGTCTCGTTCATCAGGGATGAAGGGCACGTACATTAAGGTCCTTAATGACGTGGTTTTCGACGAATTAAAGAAGCTGTAGTCATAAGGAAATGCTTGAAGACAAAGGGATTTTGTCAGATCTGACAAGGTCCCTTTTTGCTTTGTGGGAAAGCGTGTCCCATAAAGTTTAAAAGCGCTCTTCGTTTACGTAAAATCTTTGAAGATGCGTTTAATATATTGTCATTCCGGCATCACCCCCTACAATTAGTAGTTTTGAACAAAAAACATAAATATATCTTGTGTTTTTTATCCAAAATACTTATACTATTCTGTAGGTTAGTCTTAGGAGGTTATCATGATTGGTTCAGATGCTTTCAATTACATCAATGTCCTTAATAAGGCAGCGAATGCAAGTTTTCTTCGAAATGAGCTCATTGTCAACAACATCGCAAACAATGACACTCCCGGATTTAAGAGACAGGACATTACTTTTGAAGAGTATCTTCAGCATGAGATCAGAAAATCAGCGCCCGACAACGATCTGAACAGACGTGTGGCGAATGTAAATCTTGCGAGACTGACACCGAGTGTCTACACTGACCAGAGCGAACTCAGCTACAGACTTGACGGCAACAATGTGGACATCAACACAGAAAACGCTAATCTTGCTGAGAACCAGATCAGGTACTACATGCTTCTTGATTCGATGTCACAGGAATTCAGCCGGATTAAGTCGGTTCTTGCATCCAAGTGACCCTGAGCAATCAGAAGCTGATGACTGATAACCGGTGAGCGTTTATAAACCGGTGAATCACAAAACGAATCGGAGAGGAAAAGACATGGGATTCATGAATGGAATGAACATCTCGGCAAGCGGGATGACAGCTCAGTCCGTCAGGATGGACACGATTTCACAAAACATTGCAAATTCGAACACAACCCGCGATGCAAACGGTAATGTCTACAGAAGACAGACAGTGCTTTTTGCTGAGCGTGATGGAAGTGCCTTTCAGAATATGTTAGCCTACAGAAAGCGCGACGGTTCAAAAGGCTACACAGCAACAGGCGTCAAGGTCACGGCTATTGTAGAGGATCATGTGACACCGCTTTCTAAGGTGTATGATCCGTCACATCCGGATGCCGATGAGGATGGTTATGTAACGTATCCTAACGTTAACACTGTTACAGAGATGACGAACCTGATTGATGCAAGCCGTTCCTACGAAGCAAATGTAACAGCTTTCAATGCTACAAAAAACATGCTTCTTAAGGGTATTGAGGTAGGCAAGTAACAGGAGATTGCGTGTAAATGGGAGAGAATGAAATGGATCTGACATCAGGAATAATGCCTGCCGGAAGTTTTAGTGCGATTGAGGCACTTAAACCTGTTGAGAATAAGAACACGGCTCCTAAGATCGGAGAGGCGGGAGCAGGTGAGCTCTTTGAGACAATGCTTAAATCCGCAACGACCATGATTAACGAAACTAATGCATACGAGCAGTCGGCGAAAGAAGCTGAAATGGCTTATGCAATGGGACTTACAAATTCTACTGCCGATCTTCAGGTTGCACAGACGAAAGCGCTTGTTTCACTGCAGTATACCGTTGCTGTCAGAAACGCAGTGATTGACGCGTATAAGGAAATCATGCAGATACAGTTCTGATATAGGAAGGTTTTATTATGCCTGAGCAGATAAAGGAGTTTTTAAACAGAATCAAGGAGTTTTGGGAGAAGCTCGACAGAAGGCACAAGGTTTGGATTCTGAGTGCTTTTATTCTTGTTGTTGCAACTGTTGCGATTGTCTTTTTCCTTCTCAACAGAATTCAGTATGAGAAGCTCTACAAGTTTGAGGACACCCAGACCGCCAAGCAGGCTATTGAGATTCTTTCTGAAGAAGGCATAGAGTACAAGCTTAATGACGATAATGTTACAGTAAGCGTAAATGCCAAGAAAAAGCAGGATGCTCTTCTTGCACTCACAGATTCCGAAATCATGAGTGAGACTGAGTTCAGTATTCAGGATCTTTTAAACAATGATATTTCAACAACAAGTACTGACAAGATTCTTAAGAATCATCTGTATATGCAGTCCAGCCTTGCAGCAAAAATCAAGAAGATAGACGGTGTTGTTGATGCAAGCGTCCTCTATTTCCCGACTGACAGCGGAACAGGTATTCTGAAGGATGAAAGGGAGATCAGCTGCAGCGTCATGATTGATGTTAACTCGCAGTTTGACGCCGAAAATTCTCCTCTTTCAATTGCGACTTATGTTGCCTACGCTATCGGAAATGAGACAACAGATAAGATTAAGATTATCGACCAGACAGGAAATCTTCTTTTCGGCGGCGAGGAGCCTAGCGAGGAGGAAGCGGGACTTGATAAGAACATCACATATAAAAAGACAGTTGAAAAGTGGTATCAGGACAAGCTTTTTGAACTCGCCATCAAGAACGGCTACTCAGATGCCGAGATTGTAACCTCACTTGACATAAATCTTGACAAAACGAGCATCCTCTACACTGAGTATATTGCAGGTGAGAACCTCGAACAGGGACTTTACAGTACATATCAGCAGATTTCTTCCGAAAACACCGGAACAAGCGGCGATGTCCCCGGTTCCGACAGTAACGATGAGACCGACTACTACATCAAGACGGGCGGTTCGGGCAATTCGGCATATGAAGAGACTAATATTACATATACACCGAGCACAAGAGTGACAGAGACCATGAAGGAGTGGGGCGTTATCAACAATCCGAATTCGAGCATGGCAATCACACTTACAAATGTTGTTACAAGAACCGAGAAGGAACTTAAGACTCTCGGACTTCTTGACGGAGTCAAGTTTGAAGAGTACGTGCTTAACAACAGTGACAGAGAGGCTGTTGAGGTACCGCAGGAACTCTATCAGCTCTTTAGCGATGCGAGCGGAATTCCGGTTGCGAACATTTCCATCACATCGTATATGCAGCCGAATTTTGTCGGAAACGACACAGGCGCTATCGACTGGACATTCTACTCAGAGCTTGTTATCTTCATCCTGATACTAAGCCTTCTTGGATTTATCCTCTTCAGGACACTTCGTCCCGAGGCTGTTTTGGAGGCTGAGCCTGAATTAAGCGTTGAAAGACTTCTTGCTACTACAAAGGAAAATCAGACTCTTGAGGACATTGAGTTTAGCGACAAGTCTGAGACGAGGCGTCTTATTGAGAAATTTGTGGATGAGAATCCCGAGTCTGTGGCCAACCTGATGAGAAACTGGCTCAATGACGACGGATGGGATTAGCAATTGATATTTGGGGGAAACAATGGCACAGGGAACAGGAAAGACAATCGATGATTTCAGTGGAATGCAGAAGGCCGCAATCCTTCTGATCTCTTTGGGACCTGAGCGTTCTTCGAAAATCTTTAAGTACCTTAAGGATGAAGAGATCGAGTCGCTTACTCTTGAGATTGCAAATACAAGGAGTGTTGCCCAGCAGACAAAGGATGAAATCCTTGATGAGTTCTATGAACTCTGTCTTGCTCAGCAGTACATAGCAGAGGGTGGTATCGGCTATGCCAAGGAGCTGCTCGACAAGGCTCTCGGATCGGACAAGGCTCTTGAGGTTATCGGAAGACTTACCGCTTCACTTCAGGTACGTCCTTTCGAGTTTGTCAGAAAGACAGATCCTTCACAGCTGCTTAACTTTATCCAGGACGAGCATCCTCAGACAATTGCCCTTATCCTTTCATATCTTTCATCAAATCATTCAGCTGCCATCATTTCGGCATTGTCTCCGGAAAAGCAGGCTGATGTTGCAAAGCGTATTGCCATGATGGACAGAACATCGCCCGATGTTATTCAGGAGGTTGAAAGAGTGCTCGAAAAGAAACTCGCATCACTTGTCAATCAGGATTACACAATTGCCGGTGGTGTCGATGCTGTTGTTGATATTCTCAATACAGTTGACCGTGCGACGGAGAAGCACATCCTCGAAACTCTCGAAATCGAGGAACCCGAACTTGCAGACGAGATCAGAAAGAAGATGTTCGTATTCGAGGACATCCTTACTCTCGACAACAAGTCTATTCAGCGTGTTCTGCGTGATGTTGACAATAATGAACTTGCTGTTGCTCTTAAGGGTGCAGCTGAGAACGTTCAGGAGACCATCTTCTCTAACCTCAGTAAGCGTCTTGCCCAGATGATCCGTGAGGACATGGAATTAATGGGTCCTGAACGTATGAAGGATGTTGAAGATGCTCAGCAGAAGATTGTCAACATTATTAGAAAGCTTGAGGATACAGGTGAAATCATTATTTCCCGAGGCGGAGGTGATGATATAGTTGTCTAATCTAATTAAGGCGTATTCCGTTCACTATAAAGAAGAAAAGAGAAATATCAATCTTGACAATTTAGCATCAATGCTCATAGAAAAACATCTTGCCGAAGAAGCAGCGGCAAATTCGCCGGAAGAGGTCGAGAAATTCGAAGACGGTTTTGTTCCCCTTTCGGATACGATGTCAGATGAAGATATCGAAGGCTATGACGAGATTGATGAAGATTCTGAAGGCGAAGCAGATGATTTTGTTCCGCTTTCTTTTTCATCGGATGATGCTCCCGGCGTAAATAAAAAGGCTTCATCAATAGACACGGGTGAAGAAGAAGCGATAAAGCTGATGCTTCAAAATGAGATTGATGAACTGAAGAGAAAGCTGGAGGCTCTTAAGGCAGAATCTGCCGATATCATTATCCGTGCAAATGACCAGGCTGAAAACATTAAGCAGATGGCCGAACTGATGAGAGATAACCTTATGGAAGAATTCTCAAATGCCGGCTATGCAGAAGGAAAGTTAAAGGCTGAGAAAGAGATAAATGAGCTTATCGGTTCATATGAAAACCGGAAGGCTTCGCTTGAAGCAGATTACAATGAAAAGATATCAAACCTCGGACCGAAGTATGCTTCTCTTGTAAAGGCGTGTGTCAGAAAGATAACAGGTCATGTGGTCGATGATTACGATGATTTTCTGTTATACATTATAAAGGCTGCTCTTAGTGAGCCTTCAGGAGATTTAAACTACATCGTTCACATTCCTTCTTCCTCTTTTGAACCAGCAAAGTCAAGGAAAGAGGAGCTTGAAGCCTGCCTGAAGGGCGGAGCAAGACTTGATCTTGTCGAGGATTCACTGCTTTCGGACGATCAGTGTATTATTGAAACGGAAAACGGTATTTTGGACTGCAGTCTCGGAGTTCAGCTCTCAAACCTCGAGAGAGAGCTTGATCTTCTGAGCACGGCGACAGACAGGTGACATTTTGGACATTTCATCATTTGATGCTGTACTGAATAAATCACTATACAGGAAGTTGGGCAAGGTTAAGCAGGTCGTCGGACTTACTCTTGAGACCTCGGGTCCTGACGTAAACGTAGGAGATGTCTGCAGGATTCTTGTTCCCGGCGGGAACAGCGTTCTTGCAGAGGTCACCGGGTTTCGCGATGAGTCAGTCATTATGATGCCGCTTGACGATCTTAGCGGAGTCGGGCCCGGATGTCTTGTCGAGAACACAGGAACAATATTCAGTGTTCCGGCCGGTGAAGAGCTTCTTTCAAGAGTACTTGACGGGCTTGGAAGACCGATGGATGACATGGAGCTTGACTCGTCAGAAAGTTATCCCGCAGAGGCACCGCCTCCCGATCCGCTTCATCGTGCACTTATTTCGGAGCCTTTGTGCCTCGGTGTAAAGGCGGTTGACGGTCTTCTTACAATCGGAAAGGGTCAGCGTATCGGCATTTTTGCCGGGAGCGGTGTCGGAAAGAGTACGCTTCTTGGAATGTTTGCGAGGAACACAAATGCCGATGTCAATGTCATTGCACTTATCGGTGAGCGAGGCAGGGAGGTAAAAGAGTTTATCGAGCGTGACCTCGGACCTGAAGGCATGAAGAGATCGGTAGTCGTAATTGCAACATCCGACAAGCCCGCACTTGTCAGGAAAAAGGCTGCAAAGACCGCGACTGCGATAGCCGAGTACTTCAGAGACCAGGGTAAGGACGTTCTTCTTATGATGGACTCACTTACAAGATTTTCCATGGCTCAGCGTGAAATAGGACTGGCTTCCGGTGAACCGCCCGTTACGAGAGGTTACCCGCCGAGTGTTTATGCCGAGATGCCTAGGCTTTTAGAACGCGCCGGCAGGAGCGATACCGGTTCCATAACAGGCCTCTATACGGTTCTTGTCGATGGTGACGACTTCAATGAGCCGATTACAGATACTGCCAGAGGTATTCTTGACGGGCATATTATCCTTTCGAGAAAGATGGCAGCGGCCAACCATTATCCCGCCATCGATGTGCTTGCAAGCATTTCAAGAGTTATGTCGAGCATCGTTGAAAAGAATCACAAGTCGCTCGCGGCGAAGTGCAAGTCGGTGCTCGCAACCTACAGGGAATCAGAAGATTTGATTAACATTGGAGCATACAAGGCGGGGGCAAGCAAGGACATTGATTACGCCATTTCAAAGATAGATGCAATCAATTCATTCCTCATTCAGGATGTTGACGAAAAGTTCTCGCTTGGCGATGCTGTCAGCATATTGAACGAAATATTCGGTAAGGACTGATGAGTATCATCAGGAAAGGGAAATATAAGTGCAGAAATTTACATTCAGACTTGAAAATGTCAGAAATATAAAGATTGCTATTGAGAATCGTACTAAGAATGAATTCGGTCTGGCAAGTGCAGCTCTTTATAAAGAAATTGAAAAGCTTGACGGGCTCTATAACAGAAAGTCATACTATCAGGGAAAGCTTGAGAAGCTCTGCGAGGACAGACTCGATGTACAAAAGCTTAAAGAGTGCAGAGAGGCTATCACAGTTCTCGATGAAAAGATAACAGAGCAGAAGCGTGTCGTAAGACGGTGCGAGAGAGCTGTTGAAGAGGCCAGACTCAAGCTGAATGAGGCAATGAGGGAGAGAAAAACTCTTGACAGGCTTCGTGAAAACGCATTTGAAGAGTACGAGTCCGAGCTTAGAAGAAGTGAGCAGAACGAAATTGACGAGTTTGTCAGTTACAGGGGATCGGGTAGCAGGAGGTAAGGCATGGCTAAGAAAAACAAGGGCGATGTTAACGAAGGCGCCGGAGAAAATGAGAAGAAAGAAGACGGTGTCGGTTCAAAGCTTGCGACCTTTGGCATTGTATTAATAATTATTATCATCTGGCTTGCTATCTTTGCCATGATTATCAAGATGGATTTTTTTGGAGTGGGTTCCCTTTTAAGACCGCTTATAAAAGATGTTCCCTATGTGAACATGATTCTTCCGGATGTTGATGATGAAACCCTGATTAAGGAAAATGATTATCCTTACAGGAACATTGATGAAGCTGTTGAAGCCATCAAGGATCTTGAGAAGCAGGTGGCCGATCTGAAGACAAAGAATAAGGAGCTGAATTCAAAGATTAATGATCAGGGCGGCGAAATAGGACGACTTCGTGAATTTGAAAAGGAGCAGGCCGAGTTTAAAAAGAGAGTCGAGCGTTTTGATGCAGGAGTAGTCTACAACGATAAAGCACCTGGCATTGAAGAGTATAAGAAGTATTACGAAGAGATAAATCCCGAGACGGCAGAAAGAATTTATCAGCAGGTTGTCGAACAGCTTCAGTATGATGCGGCAATCGAGCAGAAGGCAAAACTTCTTGCCTCTATGAAGCCTCAGGTAGCGGCTGATGCACTTTCTGAGATGACAGCGGACATCGAGTATACATGTAAGCTTCTCCTTGCAATGAAGATTGACAATGCGACGGGCATTATGAATAAGATGGATACATTGTTTGTTGCACGTATTCTTCAAAAGATGCATGACATGGATGAAGACTGGTATAATGAAGTTTCTGCCGATTTCATCCCGTAAGTTGTAATATAATTGTAAATAATAACCTCCTTATTACCGATATAATTCTCGTACGAATATTATATCCGGGAAAGGAGGTTTTTTAATGGACACAAATTGTGTTATGGATTTCGGAATCAGCATGACTCAGATAACTGCTTCAGTAAGCATCAGAACAGTTCAGACATCGACAAAGGATTTTTCAAAGTGCCTTGAAGATGCATCCGGACAGACGATGTCATCAGATCAGATTTCACACGATGGCGAATCAAAGAGAATCGTTGATGACACCGATAATGAAGGAAAGTTTACAGACAAGACTTCAAAAGACGGTATTTTCAAAGAGAACCGAACAGCTTCGGTTAATGATGACAAAGAGAACATTGATGCGTCAAGTGTGCCGGAAGAAGAAAGCGGTGACGACGAGTTTAATGTTCCGAACGAAATCATGTGCGCGATGATGCCGGCAGAACTTGTGGAAGAGCTTGTGAACTTCGTGGCTGACAGCCTCGGGATTGAACCGGCGGATCTTGAAGGAATGATCAATGAGCTTGGAATTGATTTTTCGGGTCTTTCCGACATGGACAATCTTTCAAAGCTGATTCTTAGGGCTTCGGGACTAAATGATCTGACAGTTTTCATTACAAATGAAACGTTTGAAATGAAGCTGAATGATCTCACGGAAGGCACAAGAATGATAGTTGATGAATTTGTGAGCGAACTGTCGCAGCTTTCCGGGAATCTGAGTGTTTCCGAAGAGCCGGTGAATGCGATGGAGCTTCGAAGAGCTGTCTTCACTCCAATAAATGCAAAATCAGTTTCGGTAAATGAAGATTTGCAGGACGGACCGGCAGCGGATACTGTTACAGAAGATGATGAGGACAGCATCCCGTTAAGCATCGTGAAGGAAGCTGAAAAGAATCAGAACGGCAGGACGTCTGAAGAAGGCGAAAACGAATTCACGGGACTTAAGAGGCAGGCAGATGAAGAGCTTGTCAAAAAGGATATGAATCCTGAAGAATCCGGAAAAACTGAAAGTGCTTTTGATCCGTTTATTCAGAAGCTGACTGAAGCTCTTAAGCCTGAGGATGCGACAGAGGTTGATGCTATCAGACAGATGAGGGAGATTGTCTATCAGATAGTAAATCAGATCAAAGTAAGCGTCAGTCGTGATATTACCAGCATGGAGATGAAGCTAAATCCCGAGAATCTCGGCAGGGTAGGACTTACACTTACTAACCGTGAAGGCGTTATGACAGCAAGGTTTGTTACTGAGACGCAGGAAGCAAAGGATGCGATCAGTTCACAGATGCAGATTCTCATTGAAAACATCGAGGAAAAGGGTGTCAGAGTTGAAGCGGTCGAAGTAACAATCGGAAATTTCAATTTCAACATGAATGAAAATGCCGGCGGAGAAAATGCTTCGGAGGAAAGCTCAGGAAGAGGCCGCAGATTTATTGATGACGCGGAGCTTACAGGAAATGCAGAGGTCAGGGAAGCT
>JAZLIL010000037.1:0-5805 GCA_045617405.1 Lachnospiraceae bacterium
AAGCGATGACCTTGCCGTTTACGTCGAAAATCGGGTACATCACGCGGTTCCACAAACGGCCGAGTGCCCCGCGCTCGTTCAGGTTCGCAAGCCCCCCCCGCGTGATGAGCTCGTCCTTGTATCCTAGCTCCTTGAGCGCCAGATAAAGTCCGTCCGGAGCACGACCGCCGTACCCCAGGCCGAATCGCTGCATGGTCCCGCGGTCGAGCCCGCGGTCAGAGAGGTACTTCATGGCATCTGCGCCCTCCGGCTCACGAAGCTTTCTGAAAAAGTACGTTGCTGCCGCCTTGTTGATCTCGTAAAGCTTCTCGCGAAGGCTTCGGTCCCGCCTCTCCTGCTCGTTCTCCTCAATCTCCGGCAGTCTGATTCCCGCGCGTTCTGCCAGGTACTTCACTGCCTCGATAAACGAATAGTTCTCATATTCCATGACGAACGAGAAAACATTGCCGGATTTTCCGCAGCCGAAGCACTTGTAAATCTGAAGATTTCTGTTTACGTGAAACGAAGGTGTCTTCTCGCTGTGAAACGGGCAGCATGCGACAAAGCTGCTGCCGCGGCGCGTCAGGTGAATGCTCGCGCCCACAACATCGACGATGTCATTCGCTGTTCTTATCTGATCTATTGTTTCATCGGAATAATACATAATAATCTCCATTCCGTGGGCAGGCCGCGGCACAAGCAGTGATGAAAGCTCTGATCTCTTTCACTCTAATCTTTTAAAATACCGTCCATGCGGCCGGGATGTTGATTTCGGAGTATTTTGTGACGGCGTAGTGATCCGTCATGCCGGCAATGTAGTCGCAGACCACGCGCTCTCTTTCTTCGCCGCCCGCGCGATACATCCTGATGTACTCCTCGGGGAGTGCCTCGATGTGATCGCAGTAGTAGGTGAAGAGATCTTCAATCATCTTCTCTGCCTTTGATTCCTGGCCCTTTGCTTTCTGATTCGTGTAAACGCTGTCGAAGAGATAGCTCCGAAGCGCCATCATCGCGTCTCGAATCTCGGGTGTCATGTAGATGTCGGCCTTGTCCTCGCTGTTGATAACAACATCGTGAATCAGTGTGTCAAGGCGCTCGCTCAGGTTGTGTCCGAGCACGTCCGTCAGCTCACCCGGAATCTGGTCTTCGGTGATAATTCCACCGCGGATGGCATCATCTATGTCGTGGTTTATATAGGCAATCTTGTCCGACAGACGGACGAGCTTTCCCTCAAGTGTCATCGGATTGCTTGACGTCTGGTGGTTTCTCATTCCGTCACGCACTTCCTTAGTCAGATTGAGACCGTTACGCTCACCTCGCTTTTCAAGAAGCTCCACGCAGCGAACGCTTTGCCCGCTGTGCTTGAAGCCAAACGGTGAAATCCTGTCAAGCGCGCGTTCGCCGGCGTGGCCGAAAGGCGTGTGGCCGAGATCGTGGCCGAGTGCAATCGCCTCGGTGAGGTCATCGTTCAGGCGAAGGGCCTTTGCCATCGTTCTCGCAATCTGTGACACCAGAAGCGTGTGAGTCATGCGCGTCCTGTAATGATCACCCTCGGGGATAAGAAAGACCTGTGTCTTGCCCTTCAGACGACGAAATGCCTTGGAATGAAGAATCCTGTCCCTGTCACGCTGATATTCGGTTCTGATGTCGCAGGGTTTTTCGGGGAAATCTCTCCCAAGCGTCGCATCACTGAATGCTGCCACGCTCGAAAGACTGATGTGCTCCTGTTGTTCCTGTTTTTCTCGAATTGTCATAATAATCTCCATTCCGCCGCCCGGCGGTACAGATAGTGATGAAATGTTTTTCACACTAATCCCCATTCCGCCACCCGGCGGCACAGATAGTGATGAAAGCCCTGCTCTCTTTCACACTACTCCTCGGGGCGGTGGCAGGTCGCTCAGCGTTTACTGAAAATGCAGCCGCAGTAGTTCTGGCGGTAAAGGTTATAGTCCCTTGAGAGTTCGATGCTTCGCTTGTAGCCGTCCCGCTTTTTAAAATCTGACGGAAGGAAAGGAACGCCGAACAGCTCACCCATCTGCGTACCGATAGCATTCAGACGGTGAGCATCCTTAAGGGGACTTATTGTCAATGTTGTAGTAAAAAAGTCAAAGCCGCCTTCCTTCGCAGCTCTCGCCGTCTCGCGAAGACGCAGGCTAAAGCACTTCGTACAGCGCTCGCCGCCTTCCGGGGCAGATTCAAGTCCCCGCGCCTCTTCAAAGAAGCGTTCAGGGTCATAAGCGGCTTCGAGAATTTCTATCGGATATCTTCCGGAGAGGCTTCCGCTTCCTTCTGAGGAAATGACATCCTCTACCGGATATCTTTCGGAGAGGTTTCCGCTTCCTGCTGAGAAAAGGACATCTTCTGCGGTGTCAATGATGCCGCCCCGGCTGTCCCGGTTTCCTTCGCCGGAAACAGCATCCGGCACAAAGCCCCCGGCTCTTTGCGTGAACTCTTTGATAAAGCGTTTCTCCTCTTGTAAACGTTTTTCATATTCCTCTTTTGGAGAAATGTTCGGATTGTAAAAGAAAACAGTAATCCTGCAGTAATTGCTCAAGTACTCGAGCACCGCGCTTGAACACGGTGCACAACAGCAATGAAGAAGTAAGGTCGGAATCCTTCCGGACGCCGACCATGTAGAAATCAGTTCATCAAGTTGTTTGCGGTAATTCCCGTTCATAATCCCCCGCGTCAGCAAAATTCAAGTCATCCGATACCGTCCGACTAATGAAATACAGAATCACCCGAAGTGCCTGTGACAATCTGTCGCGGCAATCATGCGTCCGAATCCGTCGGTGACGTGCTGCCGGTGCTCATGCGCCCGGTCCTGCCGGTGACAACCTGCCGAGAAAATGACTAGTCGAGAAGTTCAAGCTTTCTGAGAACGTTTTCAAACTTTTCCTGATCGATGGGCTTGCCGGCATAGGCAACACATCCGAGTTCGAATGCCTTGGTAACATTCCTGCCCTCGTTGAGAGCTGTTGTCATAATAATCTTTGCACGCTTCTCTTCGGGAACTGCCTTCTCGTTCTCGATGTCGCGGATAGCCTTTAAGGTCTGGTAACCATCAAGAGCGGGCATCATAATGTCGAGACAGACAAGATCGTAGCCTCTGCCTTCTTCAAGAGCCATAAGAAAAGCATCTACTGCCTCAAGACCATCTACTGTAATGTCGCACTCGCCGTACTTTGAAAGAAAATGATTCATAAACTTTCTGCTGGCGAAATCGTCTTCTGCTATAAGTATCTTCATGGAAACCTCCTTATTTGCTCCGCATTTCTATTTCTAACCCCTGATAACCGGCTGTCGGTTAATTTTTCGGAAATTTAACCAACTGTAGTAAAATTAGTTTAAACACTTTTGCTGAATATGTCAAGTGGTCTTCACAAAATAAAACAATTCTTTTCACTATTCAGTAACAAAATGCGACAATTTGTTGCCGGCTTTGTACGTAGTAACCAAAACCAGGAGCGGATTTTGGGTATTTTTGACGAAATCTGACAAAAGAAAGAGTTCCTAAGCGGTGCCCGGGCGGTGTCAGGTAAATGCGGTGGAGCCACGACGGGTAAAATGAGGCTAATAACTGAATTTACAGGCATGATGCCTTGACCTGACACCGTTCGCCCACCTGTTCGCCAATCACAAAATGCGTCCTCCGGGACGCATTTTTATGATTGATATGTGTATCATTGCTGCAATATTTCCTTCAGGGCGGCGAACAGACTGTCCATCTGGTCGTCGGTGCCGATTGTGATACGAAGATAGTTGCTGATCAGAGGCTTGTTGAAGAAGCGGACATAAATGTTCTTCCCGCGAAGCCCGGTGAAGATTGTTTCTGCGGGGACAGTACGGTGCGACACAAAGAGGAAGTTTGTGCTTGAATCCGGCATGATAAAGCCGAGTTTCCTAAGTTCTGATGCTGCACGCTCCCTTGTTGCGACAATTTTTGCGATTGTGTCGCGGAAGTACTTCTCATCATCGACGGACTTTGCACCGCAGAACAGAGCTGTCCTGTTCATGGTGTAGGAATTCATTGAATACTTGACATCGTTCATGGCACGGATGAGCTCGGGGCTTCCGATGCAGTAGCCGATTCGAAGTCCGGCAAGTGAGCGGGACTTTGAGAAAGTCCTGACGACGAGCAGGTTGTCAAACTCATCGATGAGCGAGAGGGCGGTTTCGCCGCCGAAGTCTATGTAGGCTTCATCGATAATGACAACTGAGTCTCGGTTTGCCTCGATAATCTCACGAATCACGCTAAGAGGTGCGGCAAGAGAAGTCGGCGCGTTAGGGTTTGCTACACAAACACCGCCGTTCTTAATCTTGTAGCCATTTGGATCCAGTGAAAAGTCAGCACATGAAAATGTTTCCTTCCGACCGTCAGCGTCAGCGCAAGACGATGCCTCCTTCCGACCGTCAGCGTTATCACAAGAAGATGCTTCCTTCCGACCGTCGGCGTCATCACAAGACGATGCCGCCTTCCGACCGTCAGCGTCAGCGCAAGACGAATTGCCGTTTCGGGCAGCTGCGTCATTTGCAAAGCCGCGAAGAGGAATCTTCTTCGTGGGGATACGGTAGAGATCGGCCCATACCTCGTAGAAGGAATAACTGATCTCAGGAATAAGGAGCGGGTCACTTCCGTTGAAGAATGTGAGGAAGGCAACGCTTAAGACATCGTCGCTTCCGACACCGACAAAAACCCTGTCCTCGCTCACATGGTGATAGTTTGCCATTGCCTCGACAAGCTCATGGTTGTCGGGCGAGGGATAAAGGCGGAGTGTTCCGGCCTCCATCTCCGAAAGTGCTGCACACACTGCAGGTGCGGGCGGATAGGGGTTTTCATTGGTATTAAGCTTGATCACGTTCAGATCCTTAGGCTGTTCACCGGGAACATAAGGCGTAATCTTTCTCACATTGTCCTGCCACATAGTCATTCGTTCCTTTTCGATAATTTTCAAAACAGCATTATGCTCACGCCGCTTTCACATCACACAAGCGGCAGAAATCTCCGCTAAAGACATCCCTGCTGCCTTTGCATCACTTCAGTAAAAAACCTCTGCAAAAGCTGCTCACGCCGCTTTCGCATCACACAAGCGGCAGAAATCTCCGCAAAAAACATCTATGGTGCCTTTGCATCACTTCAGTAAAAAACCTCTGCAAAAGCTGCTCACGCCGCTTTCGCAGAGGTGCATCAGTGACAAAATTCTAATACTTTCCGAAATCATCGTCAAGAGAGATGTGCAAAGGTTCATACTTATCCTCGAGAGCGGGGCGATTTACAGAGGAAGGTGACTTCTGGGGAAGCTTCTGCTGTCCGGAGTGAGGAAGGGCTGCCGGAGCGGGAACCTTTTCAATCATGGGAGTGAAGTAACGGGAATCGTTGTCGCCCCTGATGCCATCCTTGAGCTTGTAGATACCGACCATCTCGCGAAGCTTGACTGCCTGAGCCGAAAGCTCCTCGCTTGCTGCCGCACATTCCTGACTTGTTGCGGAATTGTTCTGGGTAACTGTTGAAACCTGGTTGAGTGCCTGATTGATCTGCGAGATAGCAAGGGCCTGCTCGCCTGAAGCCTTTGCTATTCCATCTGTAAGTGTCTCGCACTTTTCGATGGAGGTTACGATCTCGCCGAGTGCACCTGCCGTTTCATGAACAAGCGTTGTTCCCTTATCAACCTTTTCAATCGTATCCGAGATCAGCTGCGAGGTCTCGTCTGCTGCCTGGGCGCTCTTCTGTGCAAGGTTTCTTACTTCGTCGGCAACTACCGCGAAGCCCTTTCCGTGAACACCTGCTCTTGCCGCCTCAACGGCTGCGTTGAGGGCAAGGATATT
>JAZLIL010000038.1:0-11255 GCA_045617405.1 Lachnospiraceae bacterium
TTACAGCAGAGCAGCTTTCAGAGAACCTTTCATCACTTATCAGTACACTTGTTAAGGCTAAGCCCGCTGCAGCAAAGGGCGCTTACATGAAGAGCGTTTCAATCTCATCTTCAATGGGACCCGGCGTGAAGCTCAACACAGCAAAGCTCAACGGCTAATATACGGCAGCAAAAAGCGACCGGATAATTCCGGTCGCTTTTTTAATCTTTCTTTTTTAATCTTTCTTTTTCAATCTTTCTTTTTTCCTTCTCGGGTTAATCATGCCCCTGCCTTTAAATACCTTGAAGAAGTTTCTGTCAGTGCCTTCAATGAGCTGCTTGATGTTCGGGATGTGCTTGTAGATCAGGAAAGCGGAGAACAGAGCCATGAGCCCGAATGAAATGAAATCGCGCGTCTTGATTACGTAGGTAATCGGGAAAACGACGAAGCCGCAGAAGTTCATGCAAAGACCGATTTTTGTAAGAAAAAGGAGCAGAAAGCCAAGTGTAAGGCAACAGATTGTGAGCTTCCAGTCAAACACAAACGCCATGCCGCCAAAAACAGCGAAGCCTTTTCCACCCTTGAAGTGATTGAAAACAGGATAGATGTGGCCGAGAGCGCATGATATGGCAGCAGCGACTCCCATCCACTTCATGTCGGGAAGAAGCCATCTTGCGACCAGAATCACACACACTGACTTGAGAATATCAAAAGCCCCGACAAGGATGCCCCACTTAAGGCCCATCAGCATTGTCGTATTGCTCGCACCGGCATTTCCGGTTCCGAGCTTTTTTACGTCATAGCCCTTGATAGTTGCAACCACAAGTGCTGCGTTGATGCATCCAACAAGGTACGAACCGATTAATATTGCAGCATAAAGCATATATTTTCCTCACGAAACAGTTTACTAAAGGCAATTGTAGCATTTTTTTGTTTTCGTTACAACCGTTTTGAATCAGAAAGACGTTAATGTAACGCCGTCGTGTCCACAAATCGAAATGACACAGTGGTAGAACCACAAATACATCGTTGACAAACCACGCATACGAAAGTATAATACAATAGACATCAAATCGAAAAGTATAATTGGCAATCCGTGATGCGGTGCGACTGACCGTTGGGCAGATTTAGCGGAAGTATAATCACATCTTTCAAACCGGCTTTAAGCCGGCGGGGCAAAACCATATGGAAAACGAACTGCAAAGTGTGTTTCATGAGGAAAGACAGCTGAATTTTGAACGATTCCTGGCTCTTGAGGATAATCTTGAGTCTGTTTATGAAGTCGACCTCGCGACAGGCGATTATGAAGTCTATCTTAAAAAGAAGAGCTTTTCCGAGAAGATCAGCGCCCGGCTTGCCCCGAAGGGAGACTTCTTCAGTGACACGCGCACGAACTCAAAGCTCGTAGTCTATCCTGATGATCGTGCGGGTTTTGTAAAGATTGTATCCAGAGATTTCATCGTGCGGACTCTTGAAAAGCAGAATCGCATCGACTGGTACTACAGACTGATTCTTGATGGAGTGGTAATGTGGCTCAAGATGAGAATCATGTACGGCGATGATGCGAAACGCACACTGATTATCGCGCTGTTTAATGCAGAAAGCGAAAAGGCAATCAGACACCTTGAAGAGGTGGAAGATGTCAGGAGGGTTGTCGACAATGTTTCATCCGAGTACAACATTGTCTACGTTGTTAATATGGATGATGACACCGTTGATGTCCGCCGCCTTGACGCACACATGAGGGGAAAGTGCGATCACGAGTACTTCACAAGCATCAGGGAGTATTTTCTTGACAAAGTCGTACATCCTCGTGATGCGGCGCGCATGACGGAGGCACTTCAATATGAAAACATCCGGCAGAGACTACGCAGGGAGCCGATTTACACTGTGGAGTACGATGCACTGCGAAACGGCACCACGATTCTTTGCGAAATGAAAATTACCGCACTCGGCGGCAGCCGGTTCGTCCTCGGAATGGCAGAAAAGGACGAGGAGCTGATAAGAAAGCGTATCGAAGAGCAGCGGTATGAGGACTACTTTGCTCTGTTTCTTGCCGACATTGACACCGGGACAATCAAGGTCATCAAGGATTCCCCGCACTACAGCAACGGCGGAGCGGGTAATTCCCTGCCATACACAGAGACAATCGAAAGGTTTGCATTGAATCTCGATGAGGAGCCGAGGGAGTATTTCATGAAGCTCGCCAGCCTTGACTACGTTAAGAGTGAGCTCGCCCATGAGAACAAGTGTACCTACGTCTACAAATCGACGCTTATCGCCGGAAACAAGTGGGTCGATGTGACGAGCTACGTCCTTCAGAGGCATGATGACGGGACGCCGGCTCTCTTTACTGTCGGTCTCAGCCTTTCCGACTCTCTCGGAGCCGAGAGGCAGGAATACCAGCGTGAGTTTGCAAGAAATGCGGCGATTTCATCCTTCTTCATAAACACCTATGCAACGGCCTTCTATGTTGATCTGAAGGCCGGAAACGTCACTGTTCTTCGTATCGATGAGAATCTTAAGGATGGCGAGGAGCTTCAGAACATCGATTTTGCAAACAGCATTTACTTCTATATAAATAACTGTGTTCATCCCGACGACCGCGAGAAAATGCTTGCGTTCTGCGACATTGAGGGAGCAGTGGAACATTTGCGGACGGCAGAAAGCGTAAGCTGCGTTTTTAAGGACATTTCGAACAACTGCCCCGGAACATACCGCTGCACCATTATGCGCGGTGAGGATGAGGACCACATCGGAGTCGCATTCAGGGACATCACAGAAGAGGTGAAACAGCAGGAAGCGTATCGTGCAAAGCTTCAGAACGCACTTTCTATGGCTGAGTCGGCGAGCAGGGCAAAGACTACGTTCCTCAATAACATGTCTCACGACATCAGAACTCCGATGAACGCGATAATCGGCTTTACCGAGCTTGCCACCAGTCACCTCGAGAGCCGCGACCTGGTACGGGGTTATCTTTCGAAGATTTCGCAGTCCTCGAACCATCTGCTTTCGCTGATTAACGATGTTCTCGACATGAGCCGCATCGAGTCGGGAAAGATGTGCCTTGAGGAGAAAGAGGAGAATCTTTCCGAGATAGTAAACTCAATCATCGATATCGTTCAGGCCGACATTAACGCAAAGCATCACAATTTCCATGTCGAGTACGACGTAACCGATGACAGCATCATGTGTGACAAGCTGAGGCTTAACCAGGTGCTTCTGAACATTTTGTCAAATGCTATCAAGTATACACCTTCAGGCGGCACTATCAATATGAACATCTCAGAAGAAGGTGTTTCAAAGACCGACTCCGGAGAGGACAGCCCTTCCGAGGCAACCTATGTCTTTACCGTCAGGGATAACGGCATGGGAATGGATGAAAAGTATCTGAAGACAATCTACGATCCGTTTACGAGAGTCAAGTCATCGACCGTATCGGGAATCGAAGGAACGGGACTCGGAATGTCCATTACAAAGAACATAGTTAACCTGATGGGTGGCACCATAGATGTCGAGAGCGAACCGGGCCGGGGCACGACCATGACGGTGACGCTAAAGTTCAAGCTTCAGGATGACGTGGAAAGAGAAGAGGAGCTGCCGATTGATTACGATTTTACCGGCAGGAGGCTCCTTCTTGTCGAGGATAACGAGCTGAATCACGAGATTGCAACGGAGCTTCTTCGTGAGCTCGGCTTTGTTGTCGATTCGGCATGGGACGGTGACGAGGCAGTTGAAAAGATGAGAATGGCGAAGACCGGTGATTACGACCTTGTTCTCATGGACATTCAGATGCCGAAGCTTGACGGTTTCGGGGCGACGCGGCAAATCAGGGAGCTTGGAAGCGGGATTTCAAAGATTCCGATTATTGCAATGACGGCAAATGCCTTCGAAGAGGACAGAAGAGCTGCCCTCGAGGCTGGCATGAACGAGCACATCTCAAAGCCCTTCGAGCTTCACTGTCTCAAGGATACGCTGGCAAAATTTCTGTGATTTCGCCGGTTACGGGCGGAAAATGCTTGACAATTGCAAAAATACGTTATATCATGTCATTTGGCTGCCGAAGACAGCAGGTACCGAAAGGTGTAAGCGCAGCGCCTGCCGAGGATAGTGAGTATGACTATTTCACGTTTCTGTCTTTGCGGGCAGAAACGTTTTTGTTTTTGTGCAGTTAGATCTGATAAGGAGGAATTGACATGGCTAAAGTCGAATTAAAACAGCCCATCATTGATGAGATTAAGGGTTTTGTTGGTGAGACTCAGGCAGCAGTTCTCGTTGATTACCGCGGACTTACAGTTGAGCAGGATACAGCTCTTCGTAAGAAGCTCAGAGAAGCCGGTGTTGTTTACAAGGTTTACAAGAACACCCTCATGAAGAGAGCTTTCGAAGGCACTGTTTATGCTGAGCTCGACAAGTTCCTTGACGGACCTTCAGCAGTTGCATTCTGTGCTACAGATGCTACAGCTCCCGCAAGAGTACTTGCAGAGTTTGCTAAGACAGCTCCCGCTTTAGAGTTCAAGGGCGGAGTTGTTGACGGAGTTTGCTACGATGCCAAGGGAATGCAGACAATTGCAAGTATCCCTTCAAGAGAAGTACTTCTCGGAAGACTTCTTGGCAGCATGAAGAGCCCTATCTCCAATCTTGCACGCGTTCTCAACCAGATTGCGGAGAAGAACGGCGAAGTTGCTTAATCACATCAAAAGAATTAATTGCACGGGAGCACATGATTGCATCCCAAAACTTGAAAGGAGTTTATCATGACAACACAGGAATTTATCGAAGAGATCAAGAAATTATCTGTATTAGAGTTAAACGAGCTTGTTAAGGCTTGTGAGGAAGAGTTTGGCGTTAGCGCAGCAGCAGGCGTTGTTGTAGCAGCAGCAGGCCCCGCAGAGGCAGCTGAAGAGAAGACCGAGTTCGACGTTGAACTTACAGAAGTTGGCAGCGAGAAGCTTAAGGTTATCAAGGTCGTTCGTGAGATCACAGGTCTTGGACTTAAGGAAGCTAAGGAAGCAGTTGAGAGCGCTCCTCACGTTCTCAAGGAAGGTGCTACAAAGGAAGAGGCAGAGGGAATCAAGAAGCAGCTTGAAGAAGTTGGCGCAAAGATCACTCTTAAGTAATTTTATCCTATCAGGTCATCAAAGGGTCGCGTTTTCGCGGCCCTTTTTCTGTTTGAGGGACTTCCGCCGCTCTCTTGCGCTGATAATCTCTTCTGCCGCCGCTCTCTTTTGCCGCCGCGCTCTCTCTGTGGGCACTCTCTTTCACTTGAGGGGCCTCTTCGCCGCTGCTCCATTTTTCAGGTGTTCTCCGTTTCCGTTGTCTCTTTCGCATCTGGCGATAAAACGTTTCGTGGGCGATTCGTGCACGAAAACGGAAATTTCGTCCGTTTGTCATTAGTCTGTCATACCTCGCGGATATAATGGCGTTATTAAATAAAAGGATACATTTTTACGGCTGCCGACGGAGAACTGCGGCAAATAATCACGGCAGAAAAGCGAAAAGTATCACCGATATCCACACAATAAGCAAAATCAAAATTGATATTTTGTTTTTCAGCTTGAAAATCGTGAATTTGGAATGTATAATTATACCGAGTGTGGATTGATATTAGCGGATACACGAACAAGAATGGTGTATCCGGTTCTTATTTGAGTAATCGTTTCAGAAGGAGTAGAAGGCAATGCCTGTATACAGCGGCAACAATTTAGCACCCGGATCGATTGTTGTGAACAAGAACAATCTGCGTCAGGGTGTGGGATCGGTACCGGTACCGCAAAAGGTAATGCGCCGGAAGAGAATCGGCGATCTTCTTATTGCGGAAAAGGCTATCACAGAAGCCCAGCTGATGGAAGCGCTCGAGCAGCAGAAGAGCTCGAAGTCCCAGAAGCTTGGTACCGTACTCATTGACCTCGGTTTTACGACCGAGGAGGAGATTGTTACGGTCCTTCAGAAGCAGTTAGGTATCAAGACGGTTTCTTTAAGCCGCATCAGGATTCCTGACGAAATCGTAAGGCTTGTCCAGGATTCTTCACTTCTCAAGAAGTACATCATGATGCCCTTCGAATTCGATGAGTACGACAGCGGCTGTATTCATGTTGCAATGTCTGACCCTCTCGACATGTACGCAATGGATGACCTTGCGGCAGTCACAGGTCTTCAGGTAATCCCCTTCATCGGAACAAACGCCGAGATTCTTGCCGCCATCGACAAGTACTACGGTGCAGCCGAGAACAAGGCAGTTGCCGAGGAGTACTCGAGGCAGCGTGAGGAGGAGTACGGTCATTTAGACGACGAAGAAATCGAAAATGCAGACGTTGAGACGGCGCCCATGGTCATCCTCGTTAAGAAGATGATTGAACAGGCAGCCCGTCAGCGCGCCAGCGACATTCATATAGAACCCCTGATGGACAGAGTCAGGGTCCGCAACCGTATCGACGGTGTCCTCGCCGAGGTGGGTTCCTACCCTCTTAACATGCTGAACGCGATTATTACCCGTGTGAAGATCATCGGCGGCATGGATATTGCTGAGAAAAGGCAGCCGCAGGATGGACGTGCGACTCAGATTGTCGACAGAACAGAGTACGACATCCGTATTTCAACGCTTCCGACCACTTTCGGCGAGAAGTGCGTTATGCGACTCACATCAAAGGTAGCCCTTACAAGAGACAAGAAGCTTCTCGGCTTCAGCGAGAGCGATCTTCGCAAGTTCGACCAGCTTCTCTCCAATCCCTACGGTATCATTCTTGCAACCGGTCCTACCGGTTCGGGTAAATCAACTACACTGTACACAGCGTTAAGCGAGCTCAACAAGGAAGATGTTAATATCCTGACTGTAGAAGATCCTGTCGAGGCGAACATCGACGGAATCAATCAGGTTCAGGTCAACCCGAAGGCAGGCCTCACGTTTGCAAGTGCCCTTCGTTCCTTCCTGCGTCAGGACCCCGACATCATCATGGTCGGAGAAATTCGTGACTCTGAGACGGCAGCCATTGCGGTCCAGGCATCAATCACAGGCCACCTTGTTGTAAGCACGGTCCACACAAACAGTGCCGCTTCGACGGTAGGCCGTCTCGTGGACATGGGCGTTGAGCCCTATCTGCTTGCAGATGCCCTTGTAGGCGTCATCGCACAGCGGCTTGTCCGCCGTCTGTGCACCTGCTGCAAGAAACGTCTTGCACAGCGCGAGGAGAAGAGACTCCTCGGCATCACCGACGATCAGGAAGTCAGCATCAACGAGCCTTACGGCTGTTCACAGTGCGGTGACACAGGCTATCGCGGTCGAATCGGTGTTTACGAGATTATGCCGACGAGTCGTGCAATTCGTGAAGCCATCGCTTCGACGGTTCCGAAGGAGGAGCTTGAGATGGTTGCGATCGGCGAAGGCATGAGCACTTTACGTATGAGTACCGCCCGCCTTGTACTTGAGGGCGTCACTTCGATGGACGAGATGCGAAGAATCATCTACGCAAGTGACTGAGCATAGCAGGCGACTGATTATTAGCGAGCGATTGATTGTTGCAGGCGACTGATCATAGCGAGTGACTGATCATAACAAGTGATTGATCAAAGCAAGTGCCTGAGCATACTAAGTGCTTTTGCACATTAAGAGTAAGGGGTAATTACTGTTAGAGCAACAGAAAGGGGAAGTCATGGTTACGATTGAAGAACTGTTAAATGTAGCAAAGCAGCGCCGCGCATCCGACCTTCATGTTACGGTCGGCATCCCGCCGAAGGCACGTATCAACGGCGAACTGATTGACCTTGACTACCCGAAGCTCACACCGAGCGAGGCCATGGCAATGATCGGACCTTTAATGAACGACAAGCAGAAGAAGGTCTTTGAAGAAAAGGGAGAGGTTGACTTTTCCTACGCGATTGCTTCCCTCGGACGATTCAGAGTCAATGTGTTCAAGCAAAGGGGTTCATATGCAACGGTAATCAGACTTGTAGATACCGTGATTCCCGACGCGAGAGCACTCGGACTGACAGACTCAATTGTAAGCCTTATTAATAAGAAGAGAGGACTTGTCCTTGTAACAGGCCCCACAGGTTCAGGTAAGTCAACGACACTTGCCTCTCTCATCCAGATAATCAACAACACGCAGAATGCACACGTTATCACGCTCGAGGACCCTATCGAGTATCTTCATATGCACAGGAAGGCAGTAGTCAACCAGCGTGAGATCGGCATCGATACGAACAGCTACGCGGATGCTCTTCGTGCAGCACTCCGTGAGGACCCCGACGTCATCATGGTAGGTGAGATGCGTGACCTTGACACAATTTCAACAGCTGTTACGGCAGCCGAGACAGGACATCTCGTTTTCTCGACACTGCACACAATCGGCGCGGCAAGCACTATCGACCGTGTTATCGACATTTTCCCGCCCTACCAGCAGCAGCAGATCAGGATCCAGCTTGCAGCTGTGCTCGAGGCGGTTATCTCACAGCAGCTGATTCCCACTGCCGACGGCAAGGGACGTGTCGCAGCCTTCGAAATTATGCGTACCACTCCCGCAGTCCGCACGATGATCCGTGAGGGAAAGACTCACCAGGTAGCATCTGTCATGCAGACGGGACGCCACATGGGCATGCAGACGATGGACGATGCGATCTTCGATCTCTACATCAAGAAGAGGATTACGGCAGATGCAGCACTGAACTTCGCACAGGATCCCGCAACCCTCAACAAGAGGATGTACTGATCGGGCTTCAAAACCGGCCGGAGCCGCAAAGGCAGGTAAGCCGCTCTCAACAGGAGAATGAGGCGGTCGGGCTTTTAAGCCGGAGTAAAAGAAGCGGGGGTGCTGTTCCCGGTTACAAAAACGGTTAAACATGCCGATAAGCTGATAGGAGTATTTGTCTATTTCCGGGAGGGCATCATGGCGGAGTACAGTTACGTGGCGATTGACAGGTTCGGCAAGAATGTGAGGGGCACAATTCAGGCCAAGGACATTGAACGTGTCAAGACAAAATTAAAGAACGATGGTCTGACTCTTGTTGACATCAGGGAAGCAAATCTTTTCAACAGAGACATCGCCATCACCTTAAACAAGAAGATTAAGCCGAGAGAGCTGTCAATCTACTGCAGACAGCTCGCAAGCATATTAAATGCCGGTGTTAACATTTCGGAAGCCCTTGAGATGCTTGCCGACCAGACGGAGAATCCGGTGCTTCGTGCCGGAACCGAAACGGCAAGGACGGCAGTAGAGCAGGGCGAGCCCTTCGCAGCGGCTCTTCGGCTTTCACCCAAAATTTTCCCTTCCATGATGATTTACATGGTTGAGGCGGGCGAGGCAACGGGTAACATCGACGGCGCACTCGAGAGGATGGCAATCCAGTTCGACAAGAACGACCGCCTCCAGCGAATGATCAACAAGGCAATGAACTATCCGAAGGTTCTTGTGTTCGTAACAATCGGCGTGCTCCTTGTAATGGCACTTTACGTTATCCCTCAGTTCGAGGAGACGTTTGCAACACTCGGAGCAGAGCTTCCCGGCCTCACAAAGGCGGTAATGGCTTTCTCCAGATTCATCATAGACCGGTGGTATATCGCACTGATTATTATTGTGGCCGCCATAATCGGCGTGAAGCTGGCAAAGAGGACAAAGGGCGGCGAGAAGTTCTTCGACACTCTGAAGTTCAAGATTCCGGTGCTCGGGCCGTTCTTCAGAAAGAGCTATGCGGCAAGGTTCTGCCGAACGCTTGCAACACTTGTCAGCGCAGGACTTCCGATTACGACTGCCCTTGAAATAGCAGGAAAGACGATAGACAACGTGGTCTACGCAGAGGCAATCGGACATTGCAAGAGCGAGGTCGAGCAGGGCGTCAGCGTTTCGATTCCCCTGAAGCGCTGCGGACTCTTCCCCCCGATGGTTCACCAGATGATTAAGATCGGCGAGGACACAGGCCGACTTGAAGAGATGCTCGAAAAGGTAGCCGAGTACTACGAACTCGAAGTCGAGGTTGCAACCGACACCCTGAGCACAATCCTCGAACCTCTCGTTATCGTGGCAATGGGCGTAATTATCGGTATCATCGTAGTTGCACTGTACCTGCCGCTGATCGGAACGTATTCGGAATTGGAAAACTTGTAACCGCTACGAGCGGCGCACAGACGAGCTTCATGTCCGCCCGTGTGAGCTTGCTCATAGAGGGCGACGTGAAGCTCGGATGTATGGCGCGACAGCGCCACATGAGCATGAAGCGAAGCGGAATGCGAATGGGGGCGCCGCGAGTAGAGCGGCGGGTGAAGCGGATCGGTGCGAAGCGGCACACGCGAAAAAACTGTTTGCGGTTGATTCAGTCATAAAAAAGGGCGATTTGGTAAAAAACCTTGTATTTGCTTTAATTAGAGAGTATAATTCGGTTACATGAAAATGACGGAGAAATGAATAACTCATTTCAACGACATTTCAAAACAGGCAAATGTAACCGTTTAAGATTTACGGTCAATTTCCGCAAAAATAATAGGGCGGGTTGATATAAAAAACTATTGAAAAAGCTAAAAGAAAGAGGAGAAAAACTATGAAGAAAGACAACAAAGGTTTTACACTCATCGAGCTCATCGTGGTAGTTCTTATTATCGCTATCATCGCTGTAGCTATGACACCCCAGGTTACAAAGTGGGTTAAGAAGTCAAGAGAATCAATGGATACTAACAATGCCGGAACACTGAAGACTTGCTTTGATATCGCATTAACAGAAGCAATGGTTGATTCTGGTAGTGTTGTAGAAGAGTACGTTGTTCTTAATAGTGGTAACAACGATGCTATTATGCTTAGGAAAGATGGCACATCAGCAAAGTGGTATGAGGTTGCTAAACCGGATGGAGATGCTACTGATAATGAGATAGATACTACAAAAAATACAATCGAGGATGCATTTGTTATGGCTGATAATGACAAGAGTGTGATTCAGAACATCAGTGGTAAGAAATTCCCTCGTACAAATCTTTGCAGTGCCTTCTATGTTGTGGTTAAAGATAATGGTGTTGATGTAACCAAGCTCAAGGGATATAGTCCAGTAGCAGGTGGTGACTATACTGCACCGGATCTTGTGGTTGATAGTTCAGCTACTCCTGCTAAAACAGCAGCTAACCTTTATGTTGATGGACAGTAACCGACACGTCGGTCCTACCAATGTGGTCTACCTGGCGTCAACTTAACAGCCGATAGCCTTGAATAATTATTAGGCTTGAATCGAAAATGGCATTTTGAAGCAGATTACCCCACTTCCTGGAGATGTTTCCGAGAAGTGGGGTGTTCGATTTTGGG
>JAZLIL010000039.1:0-2924 GCA_045617405.1 Lachnospiraceae bacterium
TCATCGGACGTGCACATGGCGCTGTTCTCGATTATGGCTTACACGGTTTTGCTGTGTTTCTCATTATTCAAGACATCGTCCTTAAGCAAGTCCATATTCAACGCACATTAAGGAGCAAACATGTTTTACATACCAATTCAGAAAGACTTCTCGGAGGTCAAAGAAAAAGTAGCCTTCGGGCTTACAAAGCGTCAGGTCATCTGTTTCGGACTGGCTGCCGCGGTAGGAGTTCCTTCGTACATCTTCATGAAAAAGGTCCTGGCAACGGATATTGCAGGGCTTTTGATGATTGTACTTATGGTGCCGTTCTTTTTGATGGCAATGTACCAGAAGAACGGCCAGCCGCTTGAGGAAATACTTCGTAACATCATCAAGGAGAAACGGAGACCTACCATCCGGCATATAGTAAACGAACCTCTAATTGAGGGTGTTTTACAGTGTTCGGCATGGCAGACTAAGGAAGACCGTGAGGCAAAAGAAAAAGGGAAAGGAGGACTTTTTAAGTGAAAAACAAGAATGAAGTAGCGGAGAAGAAAATCATCGGTCCGAACGACATTCTTTCAACAGAAATGTTAAGAGATTATGCTGCAGCAATGCACAAGGCACAGAAAGAAGGGAAAAGAGCACCGAGAACCGCAGCCGAAAGCATTCCGTTTAAGTCACTCGACGAAGACGGGCTTATGAACCTCGGGAAAGGTAAGTATTCATTCTGCATTGAATTCGGTGACAAGAATTACGTCCAGGCAGATGTGAAAGACCAGAAGGCAATGTGGACCGAATGGTGCCTGCTTTTAAACAGCCTTGATCCGGAAGCCGATTTTCAGATGGTTTTCTTCAACCGATTTGCCGATGTAAAGGCACTTTCTTCGAAGATAGCCATTGCGGCAGGAGACCCTGAAAACGAACAGATTGTAAAGGATCTGAATGATTTCCAGAGGCAGGTTTTGAGGGACGGCAACAAGGGAATTACAAAGTCACGATATCTGGTTATTACAATCGATACTTTACCTTTTAAGGCAAAAAGCAGGGCAAATGAATTAACTGAACGTATTATAGAAAGCTTTATCACAAGGATGGATATCGAGGCTAAACGCCTTACCGGTTATGACTGGCTCGCGGTACTGTTTCTGATGCTTAACCCGTACAGACAGGAGAAGTTCCTTTTCAACTGGGACGCATCCAAAAACGGCGGAATCAGCGTAAAAGAACAGATTACGAACCATGCATTTGAATTCGGCAGAAAGAGCGACCGCTTCATGATCGGAAGCAAGTATGGCTGTGTAAGTTATTTGAAGCTTACCGCATCGCAGGTGTCAGACAGATTCTTAAGTGATTTTCTTGATCTTGATTCGGAAATCACGATTTCTTTCCACTTCACACCGGTAAGCCAGGCGAAAGCAATAAAGGCAGTAAAGCAGCTCGTTACGAACCTTCAGAAGAACGTAATCGATGAGCAGAAAGCCGCTGCAAGGCAGGGCTACGGAATGGAGAACATTTCACCGCAGCTTAAACGTAATGTGGAAGCGGCAGAGAAGATGATGGACGACATTTCCCAGAATGACGAGAAGATGTTCATCGTGACAATGACGATGGTACAGATTGCGGATTCGATTCCGCAACTTGAAAAATCGTACAACTCCGCAAGGGCAATTGCCAACGGAGCCACATGCGAACTTATCAAGCTTGAGCACCAGCAGGAAGACGGATTTTTCACATCACTTCCGTTGGGACTCAATCTCATAAGGGTTAAGAGACAGCTCACGACTACAAGTCTCGGAATCTTCTTACCCTTTAAAATCAGAGAACTTCTCCAGTTCGGAGATTCAATCTGCATGGGTTATGACAAGCTGACAGGCCACATCATTATGGCTGATGTCAAAACACTTGCGAACCCTAACACGATGGTTCTGGGAACTCCCGGACGAGGCAAATCGTTCATCGTAAAAATGATGATGATTCAGGTTTACATCAAACTCATGGACGACATACTGATCTGCGACCCGGAAGGTGAATATGGTCCTTTGGTTAAGAAACTTAAGGGTCAGATAGTAAGGCTCAGCCAGGCGAGCCACGATTACATCAATCCGCTTCACATCAATCCGAACTGCGACTGGAGCTCGGATCCTATCGGAAACAAGTGCCAGCTCGTAATGTCAATGTTTGAACAGATTCTCGAAAGCGGAAAGGTCGGGGCTTATGAACGTTCGATTCTCGACCGCTGCATGCAGCATTTATATGCAAAGTTCAAGGATACCAAGGACGTGAAAGACCTTCCGATTCTTGAAGATTTGTACAACGAACTTGCAAAGCAGGAGGAAAAGGAAGCCAAGTACTTACGTACCTCACTTGAGGTTTATGTACACGGTTCACTTAATTACTTCAACCATCACACAAACGTAAATATCGATAACCGTGTCGTATGCTTTGACATCAAGGAACTTGGCGAGCAACTTAAGAACCTTGCAATGCTGGTGGTACAGGAAACTGTATGGGGCAGGGTAACGGTCAACCGTGAAAACGGACGTTACACAAGATACTTCATTGACGAGTTTCACCTTCTTTTGAAAGAGCCGCAGACAGCGGTTTACTCGAGGGAAATCTGGAAGCGCTTCCGTAAATGGGGCGGTATTCCGGTCGGAATCACACAGAACGTTTCGGACCTTCTGGATTCACCGGAAATTCAGAGTATCTTTTACAACTCTGACTGCTATATCCTTCTCGGACAGTCAAGCGGTGACGCAGACATCCTGAAGGATTCGCTGAAACTTTCAAACGAGCAGTATAAGTGCCTGCTTACAAGAAACAAAGGTGAAGGGCTGTTTATTTTCGGAGGAACGGTAATGCCGTTTATTGCCCGTATCGATGAAGACACTGAACTTTACAGAACAATCACAACCAAAGTAACGGAGGTGAGCTGATGGAAC
>JAZLIL010000040.1:0-19591 GCA_045617405.1 Lachnospiraceae bacterium
AGAAAAGCAGATTATCCTCCGTCCTCTTTCGAAGACGTTTTACTGTTTTTAAGGTGTGAGATTTCTCTCACCGTTCGACTTAAAGTCGAATGAATTCTTTTCGAATTTCAAGGTTGTTTCGTTGTTCAATTTTCAATGTGCCGCTGCCCCTTGTTTCGGGCTTTTTTCTTGCCCTCACGCGGTCAGCAAAAACGATTATAGCATCGAGGTTCTATTCTGTCAACCACTTTTTTAAACTTTTTTTAAACTCCGTGAAGCACTGTATTTATCAGTGTTCCAACCGCATTGTACTTGTACATGAGAGCCAAAATCGCGTTCTCTTCTATCATGTCCATCACGTTCTGACCGATTCCTAAACTGTACACAACCGAGAACCCGAAAAAGAATAATCCGATGAGAAGCAAGACACGAACCAGACCCAGAATTGCTCCAAGAACCATATCCGTTCCCTTAACACCGGGAAGTTCCCGAACAAACGATACTATCAGGCAGAAAATCCAAAGAACGAGTCTTAGGATAATGTACAAACCCACATATACAATTACACTTATAATCTTTCTCGCTATAGCCTCCGAGTCGAAAACAATCTTTCGCAAACCGTCTGCCGCATCGCCGGGAACGTCCTTTACAATATCCTTTATTTCATCAGTAACGATACCCGAATCAGACAGCACCCTGTCAGTGACTACGCTTTCAACTCCCGATACGAGACCGGCAGTCCACTCCATAACGGTTTTGCTTTCACAAAGCGTATCCGTAATAACCGGAGCAAAGACCATGGTCGCGATAATTGCAACAATGAATGCGAAAAGAGACAGAACGGATTTTAAAAATCCCCTGAATAAACCGACAACCGCAAAAACAACCGTCACCACTGTTACTGCAATAAACAACCCGTTAACTGCAAAAGTACCCATCAATTCCTCCTAAAATACAGGTCTCACAATCTGCACACCGTCATCATACAGATACAGATACTTATTCATCCCGCTCTTAATCACGTTCTTTGGAAGCACCTGTTCGTCCGGTCTGACCTTCAGACGTCCATTCTTTCTGTAGACCGTGCAACCGTGTTCTCCGATAAATGCAAGCTCTCCGTCAGTGTAGCAGATATGGGTGTAATCTGCTCTTGCCATAAAGCTTCTTGCTGAAGGTCTTTTTGTATCATACACCTCGACACGAAGATCGGCCTGCCCGTCGGGATAAATAACGCAGATGTTCTTCCCGTCACTTACAACACTCTTTGGCTGTTCTTCATATTCATGGTCATAACAAAGAGCCGGCAGCTCTTTGTACTCGTAGACAGACAGACCATTTTCTCTAAAAATTGTAAGACTGTCACCCATAAACGACACGCGCGACACGCCATCCTCGTATTCAGCCGTACCGACTACCCTGTCGGGATAATTCTTGCCTACATCGCTAAAGTTATAGAAAACCACCTTCGACGTCATCGCATCACCGAGAATGTCGACGAATGCAACTGCAAGACGCTGTCCGTCGGCAGACAAATCCATGTCTACCGGAAATCCCGTATTCTCAATAGTTGTCTTCATTTCGAGAAGAAGATTTCCCCGGGAATCATACACAAAGAAGTAATCGTCATCAATCTGTGCTGTCCAAACGGCTGTAACTCCCTGCTGCGCCGTTTCGACATCAAGGATTTTTGAAGGACGCACCGTCACGGAGCAAACCGTCTCGCTGCCATCACAGATGTAAAGCTTGTCGCCGCCTTTATCTGCAATGGCCGCACACTCTCCGTTTACGTCCGCGATGGGATTTCTCATGTCATAAGTTACATTCCAGAGACGTTCCCCGTCTGCATCTACTGCATATGCGCCATCGCTTGTACAGCGAAGAAAACCGTCTTTGTACGCATGCCACGTGCAGTCGGGAACCTTCGCAAGCTCCATCGTTGAAAGCGTGTCAAGATTTCCGTAAACAAAATAGCTGCCGTAAAGGTATGCCGCTACCGCCACGACAGCAATTATTATTAAAATAATAAGAAAAAACTTCTTCTTCACTTTTTCACCCTTGGAAGACACTTATATTACTGTTTGCTTTCTGCTGCTTCTGCGAGGCGCTTTTTATATACCGCAATTGCTTCGGAAACATTTGATGCCTCGCCGTCATTTATTATCTCGATGAGAGCATTGATTGAAGGAACATTCATCATGTCCCTGCCGATGTACGCGGTGTAATTGTTTGAAAGCTCAGTCGAAAGAGCAGTCACTCTCTCCGAAACTGCTGCCGCCTCACTGTGTGCCGCATCGTAGTCTGCCTTGAAATTTGTAATGTCGGCGTTGTACCTCTCCTCAATTTCCTCACGGATGTCATGGGAAATCTGGCCGTCGAACCTTGAAAGAGCGGCCTTTCGCTCTTCTGCAAGCGCATGCATCTGATTGTCAAGCTCGACAAGCTCCTCGTCATACTTTGAGAGGTCATAGTTGCTCTCGTCCTTGTCATTCCTTATCGCACGACCTTTTTTCCTTTCCTGCTTCTTTGAAGCCTTTATCCGACCGTAAAGACGCTTGATTTCGCGAACACTCTCCTCATGCTCTTTTCTTGCGCCCTTAAGCAGTTTGGAGAAGCCAAGGATTAACAATACTACCACAACCACAAAAATTGCGATGGCAATCAATCTGATTTTAAGCTCTCCCGGAATCAGAAAATACATCCCGACAGGAATCCCGACTATGAGTATGCAGGTCAGAAGTATGGCAAAGTAATCTACAAGTCCACCCGGAAGAATGAGCGCAAGAATGTATTTGTTCTTATAAACAGCCGGAACCTTTTTGCTCCTGCAAAGCTCCTTTATTTCTTCCCTATGCATCTTCTGGTCGCTTCGAAGTCCCTCTGTCTCGCTGCTGACACGCTTTTCGACCATGTTGTTTCTGTCTTTTTCGCGCTTTGCCTTTGTCTTCTTTATTCTGTCGTTTATCTGCTCGGACTGTGCAGAAAAGGAAGTTTCAATCTCTGTCTGGCGTTTCTTCAGAGTCTTCGCAATCTCATCGCTCTTTGCTTTCTCGGCAGAAGCAATCTTCTTTTCGCAGGCTTCCTCTGACGCGTTCAACTCATATATCCTCTGTCTGCAGTCATCGAGTTCGACAATCTTTCCCTTTAATGCCTCAAGCAATTCCACTCCGCCTGATAAGATATTCTCCTCCATACAGTCCTCCTTCTATAATTCTACTCTCCCGTCGAGAGCTCTTAACAAAGTAACTTCATCAATATATTCCAAATCGCCGCCGACAGGTATTCCGCTGGCAATTCTCGAAACCTTAATCCCCGCCGGTTTGACAAGCTTGCTGATGTACATGGCTGTCGCCTCGCCTTCAAGACTTGAGTTCGTGGCAATAATCACTTCTTCCACATCATCCCTGAGCCTGACAATCAGCTCCTTCAGTCGGATGTCCGCAGGACCGACGCCAAGCATCGGCGAAATGGCTCCGTGAAGAACATGATAAACACCGTTAAACTTGCCTGTCTTTTCATATGCCGCAAGGTCTCTTGTGCTTTCCACAACCATAATCACCTTGTGGTCACGCTCCGGATTGGCGCAGATGGGACAGATTTCCCTGTCCGTCAATGTACAGCATTCCCTGCAATAACAGACATTTTTTCTGGCCTCAAGCATTGCGGAAGCGAGAGATTCCACCCTGTCCTCGGGCATGTTGATAATGTGAAAAGCAAGCCGCTGCGCTGACTTGATGCCAATACCCGGCAATCTGTTCAGTTCTTCAATCAGTTTATTGACTCTGTTGCTGTAATAATTCAATTTGAAATCCCCTTACAGACCAAATCCGCCTAATCCGCCAAGTCCACCTGTAAGTGCACCCATTGATGCCGAGGTCTCTTCCTCAACCATCTTCGATGCCTCATTTACTGCCGTAAGAACAAGATCCTCAAGCATTTCGACATCCTCGGGATCAACGACCTCGGGCTTAATCTTAACAGACTGAAGAACATGATCGGAATTCATGACAACGCTCACTGCTCCGCCGCCGCTTGTTGCTTCCCATGTCTTTGTCTCAAGCTCCTTCTGCTTCTCCTCCATCTGTCTTTGCATGCGCTGTGCCTGCTTCATCAGATTGTTCATGTTTCCGGGAATTCCTCCCTGAAAACCGCCTCTTCCTTTTCCCATTTTTTCTCTCCGTTCCGCTGCCTAAACAGCTCTTTTCTTTAAATTACTTATACTCGATCTCAAAATTGATCAATGTTTCCAAATTAGGATTATCGTACTTTTCCCCACTCACTTTGTCAACAAGCAGCGGCTCTATCTTTACCGTTTTTCCAATCTCTCTTGCAATGCAATCCCTGATAGCCTCAAGATGCTCCGCTACTGAAAGCATATCGTAAATAAGCTTTGTTTCCGTCATAAGAATCAAGGTGTCGTCCCTGACAGAAAGCTGAGATTTTGCAACATAGGTGGAAACAGGTGACTTCAGCTTTCTGCGAATCTTGTCCCAATTACCTGCAACAAGACGAATATCCTCCGGCAGAGCCTCGGGAATCGGTGCATACCGCCTCGGCGCAACCGGATCCTTTTCTGCCTTTTTGGCTTTCTTACTGCCTTCCTCTTCCGTACTGTCTTTATTTCCCCTAAAGCCCCCGTTTATCATCTGCTTCTCGAGCCGTTCAATTCGCTCCCGCAAAGCATCTGTGTTGACCTGCGTTTCCGGACGGCACAGCCTGATAAGCGCTACTTCAACGGAAATCCTTTTTGACGATGAAAATCTGATTTCGTTGGCGAGAGAAGACATTACGCGGATGTATCTGATAAGCTCCGCCCCGTCGGAAAGCTGCGCTTCGGTTGAAAGCGTCTTCATTGCCTCGGCAGAGAGCTCGACCACTTTGGAAGAATCTTCTGCCGCCTTTATCAGAAGAAGATTCCGAAGATGCTTTGTGAAGTCTGCCACAAACTGCGACAATTCCCTTCCCTGGGCACTCACTTCGTCAAGTATTGCCATGCAGGCGTTGACATCCTCTTTTTCGATGTATTGGTGAAGCCGCACAAAGATATCAATGTCAACTGTTCCGAGAGCATCAAGTACCTTGTCGTAGGTCAGCTCCTGACCGCTGTAAAATGAAATACACTGATCAAGAAGACTCAGCGCATCTCGCATCGCTCCGTCCGCGCTCCTTGCAATAAAGGAAAGAGCCTTGTCATCCGCTGCCACACCCTCTGCATCCGCCAGCTCACGAAGCCTTTGCGCAATCGTCTGCGTTTTTATTCTTCTGAAATCGTAGCGCTGGCATCTTGATAGGATAGTAACGGGAAGCTTATGAACTTCTGTTGTTGCAAGAATAAAGATAACATATGCCGGCGGCTCTTCAAGCGTCTTAAGAAGAGCATTGAATGCTCCCGCAGACAACATATGAACCTCATCGATGATATATACCTTGTATCGCCCTTCTGTGGGAGAATATCTGACTTCGTCTACAATCTGCCTGACGTTGTCAACTCCGTTGTTGGATGCGGCGTCTAATTCAAAAACGTTCATGGAACGATGCTCTTCTATGCTCCGGCACATTGCACACTTGCCGCAAGGGCTTCCGTTTACGGGATTTTCACAGTTGACCGCCTTGGCAAGAATCTTGGCGAGTGTTGTCTTTCCGGTTCCTCTTGTTCCGCAGAAAAGATAGGCGTGCGCAATCCTGTCGGAAATCACCTGATTGCGAAGCGCTGTCACTATGTGATCCTGACCTTTGACATCATCAAAGTTGTCGGGTCTGAATTTTCTGTACAATGCAAGATAAGCCATAGTATCCCCCTATCCACTCTACTATAGCCGATTTACATCTGTTTTTCAATAGTGACAGACACCTCGCTGCCTTGGTCATTGAGAATCCGCGCGGACTGTGTTAATATCTTACTGATTATTATATTTTGTGGGAGAGATTCAGATGGCAACAGGCAGAAAACGTAATCAGAACAGAAACGACTACAGCGGGATTGTAGGTGGCATTGTAATCATAGTACTCGTTTTCCTCGGAATAGTACTCGGGCCAAAGATTTTCAATTACTATAAGAACGCAGTACCTGAGACAGACAGTACCTCCGGCTCAAAAAAGCAGGGCAAAGGCGGAGATAAAAACAAGGACAAAAAAGCAAAAGACGACAGCAAAAAAACCGGTAAAGATAAAGAACAGGCTAAGAAGCCTGCGCCGGATTCGGACAGCAAAGACCGGCAGAATGCTTCCGGAAAAACGCCTGAAACAAATGACGACAATGAATCCGATGGAAACGAAGAAAACAACACCGGAAACGGTGATGCTTCCGATACAAAGGAAGACAAAACGGCTTCTGACGATGCAGACGGGAAGAGCGAAGAGATCAATCCGAACGACAACGAAACAACCGGCTACTCGGATACCGATTTTGAAGATCCAGCCGTCAGAGAAATACTGATGTCGGAAGTGGGAGAGTGTGTCGATGTCAGCAGACTGAGCGATGACGGCGTTTCAAACTGTTTCTGCTACACTCCGATAAGTGATGAGATTTTCGCAAGAATAAAAGGGAAATCCTACAAGGACAACTGTACCGTCCCCCTTTCGCAATTATGCTACGTGAGGGTTCTTCACTACGGCTTTGACGGCAATGTTCATGTCGGCGAACTGATAGTAAACAGAAAAATAGCAGACGATGTTCTCTACATCTTCTCCTCTCTGTTTGATGCACAGTATCCGATTGAGAAAATGCTTCTCGTGGACGAATTTGACGCAGATGACAATAAGTCTATGGCAGCAAACAATTCCTCGTCCTTCAACTTCCGGAATATCGAAAACACCACAACCCTGTCTCTTCATTCCTACGGTCTTGCTATCGACATCAACACTTTGTACAATCCGTATGTTGTTTATAAGAAAGACGGTACAACTTCCGTATATCCGGTCGAAGGCACGGCATACACTGACCGGTCACTCAACTGTATTTACTACATCAGACCGGACGATATCTGCGTCAGACTTTTTAAAGAGTGCGGATTCACATGGGGCGGCGACTGGACCGGCACAAAGGACTACCAGCATTTTGAAATGAAAGAATAGTCATTTCGGAAAGATCAGAGACAAAACAAATATCGCAGAGGCTTTTTGAATCTGTGCTTCGCGAAAACCTGCAGGCAGTAAAGATGAAAAACAAGGGAACCGCACGTCACGAAGCGGTTCCCTTGTTTTTCATCTTGCTGTGTTATACCAGCTTGTTAAATCTGAAGTACTGATCAAAGGTACGAATCTCTTTGAAATCGCCCTTCGCCGAAATCTCTCCCGACATAAACGCTCCCTGGAAAGTGATGCGTCCGTTTATCAGCCTGTTCATAATGTCCTTCGTCAGCTTTGCATGGACATCTGCATCGGGCATCGGTTCGTAGGCGATGTGAAGAGATTTCTTTCTGATTCGAAGCGAAAGAGTCTTCCTCGAATCGGTAATCTCAAGTTCAAAGGAAAGATCACCCTCGTTCTCGGGCGGAATAAAGTTCTCCCTGAAGTTTCTGATGTATTCCTGCCCGCCTTCTTCGCGGTTTCCCTCAAGCATTTCCCTAAACATCGACGACAATTCCTCAATGTCTTCCTTCTGCTTTTTGACAAAAGTATCATCCGAAACATAGATTGAAAGCTGCTCGCTCTCCTGAGGCGTAAGCTCCATGCCTGAATTTCTCGCAAGTCCGAGAACTGCTCCGGTACTTGACGGAAAGCCCGGCTGATTTCTGTCGACAGTCCTGTAAAGATCCTCTGCCCTTTTCTCAATCATCTTCTGATAAACGGGATTCGTCTCAAATTCAACATGATCGGGGGCATACGCACAAATTCCCTCTGCAAGCCTGCCGCCAAGAAGCTCCCATGCTTTCTGAAGTGTCAGGACAGCCTCCTTTTCGCCTTCTGTCGAAGAAAGAACGAGCGGCATCATGTATATTTTCTTGATCAGTTCCTTGTCACCGTAGAGCCAGCATGAATCAAGGAACTGCTGCATCAGTCCGCCGATCCCGAACCATTCCACATTGATTGCAAGAATGCAGGCATCGCACTCCTTCAGCGTCTTAGGAAGCATGGAAATCCCGTTTTTCTGCTCATAAAGATTATACTTCGTGCAGCCGACACGCAGTTCCTCGAAAACAGATACTATCTTATTCATACAATACAGTGTGGGATCCTCAATCAATCCCCTTCCGCCGTAGTAAATGTTGATCTTCATGAGCTTTCTCCTTGCAGTTCGATTGACAAATTAACATTTACATTATTGTATCATTAATGTCCGTTCACCTCAACGACTTTTCGCAAATAATGCGGCTTTCGAAAACCGTGATTTCATTTCCGCCGAGATTCTTTTAAGTCGTTCCTTCATCCACAAAAGAAACTTCTCACGAATAACAAGTATAATAAAGTCATAGGCACCCGATAAAGCATATACAAAGACAAACACAAACAAAAGCTTTCCGGGACTGACTTGCCCCGAATTTCGATCCATCATCAGATTGCCGGATAACGACAGGTAAAACAGGTACAAAAGCATCGCTCTCGGAACCAGAAGCAGAACAAACTTCAGTATACGTCCTTTCATTCTGTCCATTGTGCTTTCGGAAGAAGGACTGCTCTTCTTTTCTTCCTTTGATTCGCAGTCGGAATTTTCGTTAACCGCCGAATCGGAAGCAGTATCTGCCTTTGCTTTCGGTTCGTTTGGAACCGGCTTCGCACATTCGGCTTCTTCCCCGTCTGTATCCCTTCGGTCCTCATCCTCCCTGAGAAGCTGCTTCTCTATATCCGGGAAATCCTGCGACTCGCATTTAGAAGCACCGTACAATCTGTAGACGGGTTCTACCGCCTCGCTGTCATCATAGTCAATCATGTCCATAAGATATGTGGCAAGCTCGGCTAAAGATTCGCATACCGGTTTATTTAACCCGGGGAGATATACAAATTCAAATGCGCTTCCGCCAAAGTAGATGTAGTCCGGAGAATAAAGCACCTCGTTGGGATTAAGAAAATATCCTCTGATACTTGAAAGCACAAGACCTATTCCTGCAACAAGACTCCTTACCGGTTCAGCCGACAGCTTTTGCTCTTTGCAAAGCTCAGCAAGACTTTTTCGCCCTCCTGCATCATAGCTCAAGACCACCGTGTCGCCCGTCTCCCTGATATGCGGTGTCAAAAAGCCCGGAATACTGTTGTTCTCAAGCATCCTGAGTTCACAGGCGCAATACCGGCCTTCATCCTTCGATATACTGATACAAAGCCGCCTGCTATTCAGTTCTGTACTTTCAGCAATTTGATACACTGCGACTGCCTCCTTATCTGTTCCCTGTTTGTATCACACCAAAACACCTTGCGGGAACTGCGTTTCGGAGAAATACCCTGTCCGGTCAAACCTCCCGGAATTCGAAAAGCAGTTTCATAAGATGCTGCAGCACTGCATCCGAATTGATTCCGATTTATGTCGACAGCTTCCGCTCTTGCATAAAGAAGCACATCGTCAAGCTTACGGGCAGTACTCTCACGGCCGACCTGTACATCCGAATCCTGCCCCTCACGCCCCGCTTCAAAAATGTCGAGCGCCTGCTCATAAAGGATACTTACTCCGCTGACGGAGTTGTAACAATGAAAGCAAAGGTACATCCCGCAAAACAAAACACATAGCAGAGCAGGAAAAACATAGGCTGCTTCTACGGTAAAATAGGCCGGCAATCTGATTCTTTTCATATCGCCACCGCCATTATGCCAAAGAGAAAAAAAGGAAAGAATGCTATCTCGTCATTTCTTTTCCACCTCCTGAACGGGAAAGCAGCTATGGCAAATATCAAAAGCATTGAAAATGACATGTAGAGAATCTGAGTAACACCAGGCATTCCAAATGCAATCCCCGCAGCCAGAACAAGTATCCCGTCGGCCGCTCCCAGCTTTTTCTTTGTTATAACGCTTCCGGCAACAAGGACCGCACCCGGTATCATTCCCGCAATCCTGCCGGACAAAGAAATTTCTGTCTGTGTTACTCCGAACAGAATCATCGATACCGTCACGGCAAGTAATGCTGCAAGACTGACTTTCTTATCGACCAGATCTTCTATCGATGCTCCAAGAAGCAGTGTAATCATCAGAAGAAACAAAATAAACCCCGTCATGGTTCTCCTTTCTTTTCGGAAGCAGCGCACTTTGAACACGGCCCAATTCCCGTCAAAGTGCTTTTCTCTACCTTTCTCACTGTTCGCTTCAGCCCGCTGCAGCCCCGCTCCGAATGCCAGGCAGTTCCGTGCTTTGCAACATATACCGTTCCGGAAGGCGTTCCTTTGGCCGAACAGATCTCACAGGGGGCATACCTTGATCCCGAAGAATTCCTTGCTGTCGCAAGAAGCGATGCATCTATTGCGGTTATGGCAAGTTTCAGATAGGTGCAGTCGGGACTTTTGTGATATACAGTTCCGTTTTCGCAGACATATACATATTCTTTGTCCTCATTTACTCCGTCACCTTCCTCTTCGCTTTCAATCCCGCCGCAGCCGTCAAAAAATCTGACGAGTACTTTCTGCGTGTGCGTCGAAGCTCTTCCGAGACGAATCGGCAAACGCGGTTCAATACGGTAATCACAGACAAGCTCGAGACATCCCAGCTCGTCATAAATGACCGAACGAGAAAAATCACAGGTCAATTTACCGACAAGCCCCGGAATTCCCTCCTCTCTGACACCGGCTTCTACTATTGCGCCAATCACATACTTGCTGCCTTCAGCAAACAAAAAGCTGTTTTCATCAGTTTCGGAAAGACCGACAAAGCCCGTCAGGCTCTCTGCCGCTCCAATCTGTCTCCCGGTCTCAAACATCTGATGCTGAAGAAGAATCCCAAGTTCCATCGCGCTGAAAAAGTACAGGAAAGCCATTATCACGAAAAAACAAAGCGGCACGGCAAACGATGCCTCTACGGTAAGTGATGCCACTATTCTCTTTTTCTGCGTCTGCGTACTGCTCATTACTGTTTTTCCTGATTAACTATCCCGGTCCGGACTCTTCTCTCTTTGCCCTAAGAGGTTTTGCTCCGACATCTGTTCCTTTCGTTTCCGGCAGGTGTGTGTCTGTTCTATGCTGCAAATCCGCCCGGAGAGACGATCCTTTATTTTTAGTTTGACTTTATAGAACAGACTCACACCTGTCGGAAACTACCTGTAACAGGCCCCCTCATCCACTCTGAAAGAGTACCCTTGTGAAAAACCCGTCGCTTTCGGAATTACGTTCGAGAACCTGGCGGGAACAGTCATATCGGCTGTCACATGAAACTGAGTGAGACAGTTTGATATCAGAAATGTATCCTTCTTCATCCGAAGATTTTCCTGTATCAGATCAAGCATTCTGTAGGATACGGACTCAGTATCAGACATCAGCAGAAACAGTGTCAGATACTGACCGTAGTCAAGTGAGCATTCCTTCGGAAGAGCAGCGAGAACCGTCTTAAGCCTTTCGGCCAGTATCTCTTTGTTAAAAGCAAACAGATCCGCAAAGGTTACCACACATGACTGACTGCCTGTAAGAACCGGCACCTTTCTTCCGTCAAGCAAAACGACACACTCCGTAACAGCCTGCTCAAATGCCCAGAGTGTCAGAACCGCATACTTAACTGCTGCCACAAGGAAGGGCAGAAAAGTCAGCCCGACAGCACCTGCGGCAAATGCTGCCGCCTCCGCCTGCATGGATGGGTTGCTGAATACATAGATTGCAGAAGGCACCAGCCTGAGACCAAGAATCATTCCTGCCGTTCCAAGAAGATTGACACTGTCGGCTTCGCTCCCGCAGATCAGATACTCTCTCTCGTAAGAAAGTGCTGTCGGGTCGGTCTTTTCCGCTTTGGGCTCTGTCTTTTCACCCGAACCGGTACCCGTATCAGCCGCCTTCGAAGAGAGGCCGTCTGTGTAGCAGGTGAAGAGCTGCGTCCCGTACGCCGAAACTGCCCCTTTATCGGAAAGAATATCAATACTTTTCTCCAGGATTTCTTCATACCCTTCCGGCTCTGACAGGCTTTCGTGGCTTCCCGCACTACTTGGAAGACGGTCCCTCCTGAGCGTTTTTCCGGATATTTCTGCACTTCCCGTAAGCCACGAGGCAATCCCCTCCGACACCGTCTGCTTAAGTGCAGTCTCTGCCTTTCCCGACAATCCTTCCGTGTTAATACCGCTGTAATCGAAGAACAGTCCCGAGTAGGAATAGCCTGCAAGTTCTTTTGAAATCTCAGATACTCTTTCTGCAAATTCGGAATGAAGCATTCCCTCGGGATAGCAGGATAATCCTGCCGCCAGGGACGAAGCTCTCTCCAATACATCAATGTTTTTCACCAATGTCTCTCTGCCTGCAGCGTAATCGTAAAGATCCCCGGGAGAAATCCCGACTGCTGTTTTCATAATATCAAGCCCTTCCCCGAGGTTATCATAAAGGGCCTCATCCAGCTGATCCCTGTTCGACTCAAGGAGCTTTTCAAATCCTGACACAACCGGTTGCAGTGCCAGTTTCTGTGCTTCAAGACCATCAATAGCAGATACGGCTTCAAAACATGCTCCTTTTGTGCCGTTGAAAAGATCGAGCAGCGTTGCCGCCGACTGTGACAGTTCTTCCTCAAGCGTTGCCACCACCCTCGCGCAGGAAGACCTTTGCTCTTCAAGGCTGTCGAGCGCAAGACTGAATGCCAGCGCTGCTCCGGGGTCAGCGCTTCCTGCGGTTGACGAGGTGCTTCTCAAAAATTCACTGATCGTCTCTTCCGCTTCGTGAAGAGATTTTCTTGCACCATACAGCCTGCTGCCTGTTTCTGATATTTCAGAAAGGTACTTTTCGGGATTAACGTAACGTGATGAAATTACTCCAAACAGGCGCTGATTATTGATTCCCGCATTTGCGGACGTGACCTCTGACACCATCAGACGTTTTACAAAATTCTGCCTTGTTTCGGGCACAGATCTGATTCCCGTAAAAAGATCCCCGTCGGAAAACGACAAACCGTCAACAACTCCCATAAGTTCAAGTGTTTTCAGGTCCAGAACCGCAAGCTTTTCCGATGTCTTTGTCCCCTCTTCTATAAGTGCCGCCTTCCGGCTGCTCCCTTTAAGCCCGGACGCATCGGAAAGAAGCGACTCGATAAGTTTTTCACCGAGACTGTAAACCTCAAACTCTCGTACCTGGGATATAAAGGAAGCGGCACCGTTATCGCAGAGTGTTTTCATACTTTTTACGCTTATATCTTCGATTCTGCTTTCAAAAAGGTATGATTGTGAAGAATCATTTATCATTGAGAAATTACCTATGGGATTCACGGACGGAGCCATGTACATCTCAACCATAGCTTCAATCGCAGGCTCTTCTATCACCGCCCCTTCAAAGCCTGCGTTAAATCCAAAGATTCCATAGCGTTCAAACAGGGGAAGCCAGTAATCAGACAGCACAGATTCACAGGCGGTCGCACAGGCTTCTTTCGCCATAGCTCTGGAAGCGGTAAACCGGGCTCCTTCAAGACAAGTAAGCAGAAGAGAAAGAATACATCCGAGAACAAGCGCCAGATAAACCGTTACGCTCCCTTCCGCCTTTCTTCGAAAAAGCTTCATATCAGTTCCCGATTATCGCATTTGTATTTCCGGTGATAGAATTAAATGCATTGTCCACGATTCCGGTAACCTGCGTCCTGAAAATCAGTACAAGGGCAATCAGCACTACAAGAATCAGAATAATCTCAATTACTCCGACACCCCGGTCATCATTAATTAATCGTTTCATAGCTCCTCCTTTCAAAGTAACCATTTTCTTTTCATCTTCTGCCGGTAGTCAGAATGACTGCATCGCAGGATAAACAACAATCGTCATTATCATCACGAGCATCCCGCCCATCGGCAGAAGAAGCTTCGTTCCGGCTTTCTCTCCCTGCTCTCTCGCATAGTTCTTCCGTTTGGTAAAAGCATCCCGGCTCTCCATCTCAAGAAGAGGGAGCAGTGTTCTTGTACCCCGCTTAACATTTCTTGCAAGAAGCTGTCCGAACTTTCGATAAGCCGGCAGATTGCATCTTTTTCCGAAATCGTCGTAAACTCTTTCTTCGGCGACTCCGTTTTCAAGAGCATGCTCAGCTACAAGCATCTCCTCGTAACAGTATCGTTCTCCTCCCTTTGAAATGTCCGGATGCTTTGTAAGATAGTCACTGCACAGCCTCTGCCATGCACCGCGTATTGTCATGCCCGCACCGACAAGAAGTGACAGTTTGTCAACAAGCTCGGGGTAGTCGCGCATCAGCTGGTCGTCTCGCCGGGTCAGTGCTTCCTTCCTCTTGCGTCTGTCAGCCGCAAAGATGAACATGCACATAAAAAGCCCGATCAGAAGAATCGCCGGAGCAGGATTTGTGGAAGGTGTTTTCCAGATTATCTCTTTCTCCCTGAATTTTGTCGGAAGAACAACCTCGGAGAGCTCCTTAGTTTCATTATCAAGTCTTTTCATATCCGCTGCGAGTGCCGTAATAAACTCCTCGCTTTCCGGTTTTCGACTCGGCATAACAACTATCGGGAAGTTCACCTGTCTTGTCTCATCCCTGTACGACAGATGCGCGATAAGAGTGAGCCCTGCCGCCGCATCAAGCTCTTCGTTCCTGACTTCTCCCGTCAGGCTGACAAGCTCCTGGCGATCGGACGACCATCTGATTTCTACGGGACTGTCACTAACCCTGTCGGAAAGTGCGAGGTTCTTTGTGACGCAGTCCGAAGAATCACCCTCGGCAAATATGCTCTTTTTCAGCAATTCCTCAACACGGGCAAATTCTTCTTCAAGCGTTTCTCCCGACAATACAAGCTCACTCACAGGAACATCAATCAGTCCCGAAATCTCTTTGTCTGCAGTCTCGACACTCATTTTTAAAATTGCTGCCCCCTGCCCGGGTTTAGGTCTGTCGATAATGCTCCTTTTCTCATCCCTGCTGTTAAATAAGACACTTACCACAGCTGCAGCGACCGCGAACAGCAAAAGTGCACTTATCACTCCGGCAAACAGTCTGCCTCTTTTTCGGGCGTCTTCCGCATCGGGATCTGTCCTGTACGACAGCTTTCCCGTTTCATTAATGCTCTTTTCGACAAACTCCTTCGGCAGCAGCCTGCTCATCCTCTCTGCTATCGTCACGACGGCGTTGCCAATATTTTTCCCCATACTTCCTCCAAAAATCTTTCTTCCGACTCATTGTCTCAGACGTCTATCGCAACTATCTTCTTCGCATACTTTGACAGAGCAAAGTATGAAGCGAGCATGGCTGTCATTATCACCCGACCCGCAAGTGTGCAGTAAAGCGGGTCCAGAATTCCGCCGCCGAAGACGTTCAGATACAGTATTATCCCCGGCGGCATGACCTGTACAAGCCTCAGCTCAAACTTCTTGGCGCCAAGTATCGAATCAATTTCCTTTTCAACCTCTGTCCTGTCATGGATGCCCTGCGCCGTGCCGGAAATGATCGAGATCAGATCCCCGCCCATTCGCTTTGCGACAAAAAGGACCTCGCTGAAGCTTTTTGCATCGTCAATATCCATTTCATCCGCAAAGCTTTCAAACGCCTTTTCGATACTAATGCTGTTTCTGACCTTGTTGGATATCTCGACAAATCCTCTGACTGTATCATTTTTATCACCATATTTACCGACGAGTTCTCTCGTAGCCTCGCCAAGTGCTCCTTCCACCGAATACCCTGCAGACAGCGCATCTGCCATAGAGATGATTGCTTCGGAAAAGATGCCCCTGTTCTTTTTGTTCTTCGCTTGCCGATACTCCTTTTCGCGACCGCTTACAAAGATAAACACAAGCGGTACAAGAATCATCACCCCGATAACGCTTCTCCAGGTGAGCCATCCGCCCGCAAGGCAAAGAAGAAAACCCGACAGATATGCCTTAATCCTTTCTCCCGTCTCAAGCCCGCCGCCCGGCAGTCTAATACGCTTCCTCGTTACCGATTCCCGCTGCGTAGAGCTTTTCCCGTTTGACAAGCCTGTTTTTCGTTCTTTCAAGACTTCCGATAACCTTTCCTTCCTCAAATCCCGTAATTTCATACCTGAAAAGAGGATTTATCACTGCATCTCCCGTGTCAGATTCATAAACCTCAACAATTTCCTTAACCTTTCTGCTTCCGTCCCGATATCTTGAGAGCTGCACAATAATATCAAGCGCCGAAGCCACTTGTCGTCTTACGGCGGGAAGCGGAATATCTTCTCCGAGAAGTACAAGCGTCTCGAGACGAAGCATCATGTCCTGCGGAGACGTGGCGTGACCGGTACTCATCCCGCTGTGCCCGGTGGACAGTGCCTGAAGCATGTCGATTGCCGCCGCATCCCTGACTTCTCCGACGATTATCCGATCCGGTCTCATTCTGAGACTCGCTTTTATGAGATCTCTGATTGTTACTGAATTTCTTCCCTCAAGATTCGCATTTCTCGCTTCAAGCCGAACGAGATTCGGCACTCCCCTGATCTGAAGCTCCGCTGAATCCTCAATCGTAATAAGTCTTTCGTGTTTGGGGATAAATTCGGACAATGCGTTCAGGAAGCTCGTCTTTCCCGCTCCCGTTCCGCCCGAGACAAAAATGTTGTAGCCCGCTTCGACAAGAGTCCTCAGATAGTCGATGGCCTCTTCGCTGACGGCTCCGAACAATCTCAGCTTTTCCATTGTCATGGTCTCCTTTGGGAATCGCCTGATTGTAACAATCGGTCCGTTAATGGCCACGGGAGGCAGCACCATGCTTACTCTCGACCCGTCCTCAAGTCTTGCGTCCACAATCGGCGTACTCTCATTGACAATCCTGTTTGACACGGCTGCTATCTTCTGAACGACATTGCCAAGACGTTCCTCAGACTCGAAGCGAAGCTCACTCTTTGCAATACGTCCCTCTCTCTCATAATAGATTCCGCTGCCTCCGTTAACCATTATCTCCGTGATTCCCGGCTCCTCCAAAAGCTCCTGAAGGCAGTCATATCGCCGGAGAGAATTGAACACATCCCGCCGCAGTCTGTTGAGGCTGTTAGCATTCATATAACACTTTCTGCTCTCGCGCAGAACAACCTCATCAATCAGAACAAGAAGCTCCTCGTCACAGACTTCTCTTGTCATATCAAGAGCCTGAAGCACCATTTCTCTGACCATCGGGACAGTAATCGACTCTGCCATCTTCGACCTCCTTCCTCAGCAAAGAGCTTCCCTTGCGGAAAGCCCTCCTCTGACGACTTTCAGAAATTCTTCATACCGTCCTTCTCCCGAAGAACTCCTGTCCTTCTTTCCCGAGACGAACCTTTCGTCGTAAGGTATTCTAATCCTAACCAGCCTGGACAGAATCTCCTCGCCGCCGGCAAACCCGAGCTGTCTGCTCCATTCCGCATACTTCTCGGATTCGGGATTCTCAGCCCTTTCTCTCTCGGGAACATAGACTATTGATGACATCTCGAGCAGAGTCATCGTTACCGGGCTGCAAAAGCCCACATCTATAACAATCCTGTCGTATCCGATCTGACTTAGAAGCACGTTCATAAACTTCTGAAGCTCAACCGGCGAAAAATCCTGAAGGTCAAACCAGTGTGACACTCCGGAAATATAGAAGAGCCTTCCGCTGCTTCTGATGATGCTTCCTATCCTGGATTCGATACAGGGATTGTCCTGTTTAAGATAATATAGAATGTCTGAGAGATTCCGATCGGATACTCTCGATTGTCCGGGTATGGTGAAGAAGGGATCAAAACTGATAAACAGAACCCGCTCCTGGACCGAAAGACTTTTCGCCAAAGAAAGAGCAAATGTAGATTTATAACTGTCACCGAACGGCGACCAAACACTTATGACTTTCCCTTCTTCCTTCCCCGGCCTGTTTCCATTCTCGCAAAAATCGCGAATGCGTTTCATGATCAGTTCCGCCGACTGATACTTGAAAATGCTTCTCTCCCCGTTTTCCCGATCCTGTCGGTACTTCTCCGTAAGAAGTATTATGTTATCAACCGGAAGTTCGCTGGCGAATACCGATGCAATCTCTTCCTCGCACAACAGGAGATCCACACGATGATCACGGGCATACCCGGTAAAGTACTCTACGTCGGAAAACGCCTGAACCTCATAAGGAATCCCGGGGTCCATCATCATATACTTCATCAGTCTGTCAATATACTCCGTTTCATAGCCGACAATACATACAACCTTCATCTTCTTCTCCTGCGTTTTGCTGATTTTGGGAACAGTAAACAAAGCACAAGCCGTAACCGCTCCTTGTGTTTTTTGTTACGATTTTGAAAAATGCCAGTGTGGTAATAGAGAATTACCCGTTTTGAAAGAAACAATCCGGTAATAAAGAGTTACCTGAGAATTTCAAGATTATCTTTGACTGACAAGAATCATGAGCACATCATATTACGCTCCGGGAAGACTGTCAATACAATATATGCCCTATATCTGCAATTTCGGCAGGTTGCACAATTTCAGGCTTCTCGTTTTGTGCAACTTTTTTTTGTGAATCCACCGCATCCACCAAAATGTGGATAACCTGATTGTGGAAGAAGTGGATAACTCCGGTTGGCACCCGCCGCAAGCTTCAAAACAACATCCCCGGCAATCACTTTTCATAGATCGTGTACGTCTTCCAAAAAAGGGCCGCCGCAAAATGCGGCAGCCCGTCATGTGATTGCAGCCGAAGCTTATCCGGAATATGTTTTATCAAAACCTCAAATTCATCAGCAGATTTCCGCTCCGCCCGGGAAAGGCTTCTCGGGTGTCATGAGTGCAAGCTCTCCCTCTTCGTTCTCTGCGCAAAGAATCATGCCTTCCGAAATCATTCCGGCAAGCTTTGCAGGCTTTAAGTTAACAACGACCATTACACGCTTTCCAACCATTTCCTCAGCAGAGTACTGTGCCTTGATTCCTGAAAGAATCTGCTTGACATCGTCGCCAATCTTAACCTGGGAGCAAAGAAGCTTCTTTGACTTCGGAACCTCTTCGCACCTGATTATCTCACCTACTCTGAACTCGAGCTTTGCAAAATCATCGTAGGTAATCTCTTCCTTTGTAGGAACATGAAGCTCGGGCTTGTCTGCCTTCTCTTCCTGTTCGCCGGTCTCCTCTTCGGGATGCTCCTTTTTGTACTGCTCAACCATTGCTGCCTTGAGCTCTTCGACCTTCTTCATGGTCTCAGCCTCGTCAATTCTTGCGAAAAGAATCTCAGGCTTGTCGATAACCTTGTTTCCCGAAGGATAGAGCCCGAACCGGCTGATTGTCTCCGCCTCTCTCGCATCGCAGCCAATCTGTCCGAGAATCTTTTCCGATGTCTCGGGAAGGAACGGAGCAAGAAGGCTTGCGCCGATACTGATGCCCTCAATAAGGTTGTAAAGAACGGTTGCAAGCCTGTCCTTCTTCGCCTCATCCTTTGCGAGTGCCCAGGGCATTGTCTCGTCGATGTACTTGTTGCATCTCTTGAAGAGATTGAAGATTTCCGTAATGGCATCAGCCACACGAAGCTCATCCATTTTCTTAATTACTATTTCACCGGTCTTTGATGCAAGAGCCTTGAGCTCATCGTCAACAGGCTCGGAAACGTTCCTGTTCTCAACAACGCCGCCAAAGTACTTATTGGACATGGAAAC
>JAZLIL010000041.1:0-3837 GCA_045617405.1 Lachnospiraceae bacterium
CCTCATCATCGTCATCGCCAAAGCCCCTGCTGTTTCTGTACGCTATTCTCGCTTCAAGCTCCTTTATCTGCTGTACGATAGCACTGCGTTCATTTTCACTTCTGTCGGCGAACCATCTTACAACGACCTCGCTGATTCTCCGGAAACGCTCAAGATTCTTCGTCTTTAACTTGTCATCTGTCGCAATCCTGAAGAGAATCTTAACAGCGTCCGCTGCATTCGTCATTTTAATGAGCGTACCTGTCTCGTCAGCTATATAAACACCGTCATCCAGATCGGAAAGACCCGATGATCTGAAAACCTCAGCGTTTCCATCCTTTCCCTTGGCAAAGTATGCCTTCTGATGAGCCTTTCCCTCTGTAATCTTATCAACTCTGTGGGTCTCGCCCTCGTTAACTTCTCTGTTCCAGAGTTGTTCATTTGCATTGCTGTTGACGTTCTTCCCTGCCTTGACGGTCTTCGGCGCCTTATATCTGAATCTGTTTGCATCGACATAATCGGTACCCTGAGCTACAAGCTCTCCGAGCCCGGGACCGCCGACAAAGTCGTTTATCATCTGTGTCGTCTCGTTCCGGTCGCGCACTGCCCTGTCCTTGATTGCCTTCTTGGCAGCTTTTCTCATTACATCATTCGGCTGACTGATTTTTGTCTGAGAGAAGTCGAGATGCTTCATTCCGACATCATGGTCTTCTGTGGGATCGATGACAATTCTGTTTGCTCCGTGAACCATCTGAGGATTAAATCCTACAGCAAAACTCTCCGATTTCGGCGAGAGGCAGTAATGAACTGTTGCATTTACCGAACTTCCAAGCTGTGCAAGCTTTGTCGATCCGCGCTTTGCCTCAATATTCTTTCTCTCGCCCCTAAGCTCTGTAACCTTGTCGTAACCGTTATCGTCACCCATGACCTTCATGAATGAACCGGGAACGGGATCATACAGATCAAGATCAAATACAACATACGGCTCAAACTCAGGATAGTTATCAAGAAGCCACTGTTTTACGGACATTGCGCCCGAGCTTGCCGAGCAGGCTCCGCGGCTGTGACCCTTAATCATACAGTGAATCTTCTTTGTGGTTTCATCGGGAATGTAGCCCGCACTCTTCCAGTTTTCAAAAATCGGCTGAAGATATTCCGAGCCGTATTTCAAAACGTATTCGCGCGTAGATTCCATGGAGTGCTCACCAAACTTGTCCGAATTGAACAATCCTGCTCCCGCCATGTTATACTGAACCTTTGTAACGTCATTCTCGCCGACTCTGGTTGTGAATTCCTTCTTTCTGATTCCTTCCTTTGTTTTGCCGCCTTCCTCAACTTCCCGACCGTAGACCTTGTTGAGGAACTCCTTTGACTCAACCGTTGTCGCGATTCTGCCGTTTTCGCCCTCTTTATCACGAACAACGCCGAACTTCTCAAGATTCTTGGGCTTGATTCCGGCCTGCTCTTTTCTCGGCATTTCAAATCCCGTACCGCCGATGTTGATTTCAAGAACATTGTGACCGCTCATCTGAAGTCTCGTTCCCCTCGAATGATGAAGTTTCAGATTAATCTGCGTATCATCATTTTTAAGTTTGTTCGTAACCTTGCCGCTCACATCCTTAACTATCTGCCGGCCTTCCATATTCTTAAGCGCAAGTTCTACAAAATCATACGTTTCCTCGTTCATCACACTTGTAATTGTCTGATGAACATTATTCAAATGACGCTTTTTCTGGAAAACGGTTGTGTTTGCCATGCTGTCAAGCGACACATTGTCTCCCATCCTGTCTACAGTGTAAAACTCCTTCGTTCTTTCTGCCAAAAGCTCATCAGGTCTGTCAAACAGCTCTGCCTGCCTTTGGGCCGAGGTGGCTCTGTTCGCCTTTTCCCTCTGCTTTTCAGCCTTCATAAAATCCTGATTGATGTTGCCTAACTGATCGTTCATAGTTTCCTCCTGACTCACCGCAAAATATTATATGCCAAAATGATTTCCTGTTCAGAGTGCATATCCTTACGCAAAATGGCTTTCATTCAGAGTTCGGTTTCTTTACGCTCTGACGGCAATCAACGATTATCCTTCTACTCTGATATAAGCCCTTCTGACAATAACAGGCTCTGCTTCGGGGAAGCACTTTGAAACGATTGCGGACGTCTCATGCTGCAGGCATTCAAACGATATCTCTGTGTCGACATCGAAAAACTCCTCTGCACGAAGAATGGCTTCAAGTGCAATCTTCTCAGCGAGCTCGTCACGCTCCTCCTCGTCAAGCTCCGGGCTTAACAGTACCCTGTACGGTCTGATGCTTCCGTCGTCAGAAAGTTCTGACAGAATGCACCCTATTACGCAGTCGTTCTCCTTCACGAAGAGCGAGGTTCTCTCATCATAGCCTGCCTTGTCAATGACCATCGAACCGAGTGCCTGCTCTCCGAACAGCTTCAGAAATTCAATCAGTGTTGACTCAAAACGCTTGTCGCTCAGCTGGTCGCCAAACACGGTTTCAACCTGTTCCATGTCACGAAGCTCCGGGATTTTGTCAGTCCATTCGCCCAGAGTACTGTTGAATGAATATCTGTCCCTGCATTCAATCACGAATCCGCAGCCGGCGAAAAAACCGACTGCACGGTCATACTCCGCCGAAGAAGGAATGTCACAGTAGAAATCGTTTACGCCTGACTGAATGCAGAATCTTACAAGATTTGTAATCAACGCCTTTGCGCAGCCGTCATTCCTGTACGTTTCGTCAACACGGATGTAGTCAATCCTGCAAAAAGGTCCTTCCTCGAGTCCCTGATCAATGCTGAAACAGAGTGCTCCGCCCACAGCCGGTGCAATAAGATCCTTGCCGCCGCTGTTCATATAGCGTCCGAACGCCCCAAGCATATAATGTCCGTTCAATGATAACCCGCCGATGTATTCACTCGGAACTATCTCACCCATACGAACGGCATCTTCTTTCCTGATTTGTGCTACAGACCAGATCATTCCATCTCCTCCGATTCCCCGGCCGAATCGTATTCCTCACTGTAATTAGCGGGATCACCGATAACCATGTCAAAGTAGTAACGCGTCATGCCGTCGGTTCCTTCGATAGCCTCAGGCTCTTTGACGAATCCGATGCCTCTCATGACTTCAAGGTCTGTTTCGTTCACTTCCTCCAGTGCGGATGTTATGAATGCATGTCCGAGATTCCGTCCGATCGTCACGCACTCATTAAAGAGCTTCTTCGCAATTCCCTGTCTGCGGTAATCCTCAGCAACACAGATGCCAAGCAGAAGAAATTCATCCACATCATCAAAATACTCTGCATATCCTACTACTCTGCCTCCAAGCTTTGCTACCACATAATCACCTGATATTGAAAAAATGTTTTCGGGTGCAAGGCCGTCAAACTGCTCGAGTTCCGCCATATCGTCCTGCGTGGCCGCCACTGTCACCAATTCCGGTTTTTTCTTCATTTTCTACCTCCAAAGCTGCAACACCCATAAATTTATACGTACAAAAACACAAGGTAATTCTACCACTCCAATTGCAAAAATTCAAGTCCGTCTTCACGGTTCGTTAGGACGTTTTTCACATTTGTGCATGAATGTGTCACGGTTTTGTCACTCTTGATGACCGGAAAAATAGTCCGCAAGAAAAAGTTTCCTATGCTATTGACAACGTAAATCAGCATTGTTATTATGCAAGGGTATTTTGTCATATTTAATAATTATGCACTAGTACAGCGTCCCAAAATTAACTAGACCAAAAACGCAGAATAAATTTTCGTCCTGCAAAGAAGAAAAACGCAGGCGTAGCGGGCTACGTCAAGTTTTTCTGATGAAGCAGGCGGAAATTTAGGCAAGTTATTTGGTCTG
>JAZLIL010000042.1:0-9129 GCA_045617405.1 Lachnospiraceae bacterium
AACTGACTCCGAAGCATTGTCTTCTTCGGCGCTTTTCTCCAAAGCTTCTGCTTCGGCCTTCTTTGCGGCTTCTTCCAGAAGCCTCTCTTTCTCGGCTGCCTCGGCTTTTGCCTTTGCTTCCGCCTCAGCCTTTGCTTTTGCTTCTGCCTCGGCCTTCTTTGCTGCCTCTTGCACCTCAGCTGCTTCCTTTTCGGCAGCTAATTCAAGTTCGGCTGTTGCTGCTTTGATCTCATGCGACCTGTAAACATCAAGAAACACAACCCATGCTACACAAAGCACGAGACATGTAAGAATGATAATCATTTTATAGGTCTTTTTAATCATCAAAGCCTCCAACTGTTAGAATAATAACAGACTGTCCCCTAAAAGGGAACAGTCTGCGCAAAAAATCATTTACAAATTACTTATTGGCCTTCTTTGCCTTTAACTCCTCAATGAGAACGGGGATTACCTTATAGAGGTCGCCTACGATACCGTAATCAGCGATTTCGAAGATAGGAGCCATCTCATTCTTGTTAATGGCGATGATAAGTCCTGAGCTCTGCATTCCGGCAACATGCTGGATAGCACCGGAGATACCGCATGCGATGTAGATCTTAGGCTTAACTGTTGTACCTGTCTGACCAACCTGATAAGCATGATCGATGAAACCTGCGTCAACACATGCTCTTGAAGCTGCGATTGTTCCGCCAAGGACATCAGCGAGCTCCTGAAGAAGCTTGAAGCCATCAGCATTTCCGAGTCCCATACCGCCTGATACGATAACATCAGCATCAGTAAGAGAAACCTTCTTGTCCATATCCTTAACGATCTCGATAACCTTTGTTCTGATGTCTGCTGCTGTAAGGGTTGTCTCAACGTTAATCTTCTCACCCTTGTTATCCTTGTTGTAAACAGCCTTGTCCATAACGCCGGGACGTACTGTTGACATCTGAGGTCTGTGGTTAGGGCAGATGATGGTAGCCATAAGGTTTCCGCCGAATGCAGGACGTGTCATCTTGAGATTCTTCTTCTCAGGGTCAATCTCAAGCTTTGTACAGTCTGCTGTAAGTCCTGTATCATTCTTAACTGCGATACAGGGACCAAGGTCACGACCGATGTGGGTTGCTCCGAAGAGAACGATCTCAGGCTTGTAAGCCTCGATTGCTTCCATAACAACCTTTGCATAACCGTCTGTTGTGTAATTCTCGAGTTCAGGCTTGTCGCAGACATAAACCTTGTTTGCGCCGTAAGCAATGAGCTCATCAGCGATGTTTCCAACATTGTGTCCGAGAAGGAGTGCACAAAGGTCAACACCGAGATCATCAGCAAGCTTTCTTCCTTCGCCAAGAAGCTCAATTGCTACCTGCATAAGCTCGCCCTGACGCTGCTCTGCAAATACCCAAACTCCCTTGTATGCGGAAAGATCCTTTAATTCCACTGCGCTCTTATCCTTTTCGATTGCACCGAACTTACACTCTTCAGCACAGATACCGCAGCCTGTACAAGCATCACCGATTACGGCAAGCTTATTCTCAATTGTAATTGCTCCGAAAGGACAGCTCTTTGCACATAATGAGCAGCCCTTGCACTTTTCCTTTAATACTCTAACGCCCATGATTATCGTCCTTTCCTAGATCAGATGCTTTTCTTCAAGCTTGTTAACGAGTTCCTTAGTCATATCCTCAATGCTTCCCTTAAGCATAACGCCGGGATCCTTCTTGGGAGGTGTGAATGACCTGTTAACCTGTGTAGGAGATGCATTAAGACCACAGTTTGATGCTGAAAGAGCAACATCCTTATGATTCCAAACTGTAACATCCTTCTTGAATGCGTCTACGATACCGCCGATTGACATATATCTGGGCTCATTAAGCTCCTTGATGCAGGTAAGGAGGCAGGGATACTTAACTTCAATCTTCTCATATCCATCCTCAAGCTGTCTTTCAACAACAGCCTTCTCCTTATCGGCTTCAATATTCTGTACATATGTAACGATGGGGAGATTAAGTCTCTGGGCTATCTGAGGACCAACCTGAGCTGTATCTCCATCAATAGCCTGACGTCCTGCGAATACGATGTCATAATCACCGATCTTCTTGATACCTGCTGCGATTGTAGCACTTGTTGCATAGGTATCAGCGCCGCCGAATGCTCTGTCGCTTAAGAGGAATGCCTTGTCGGCACCCATTGCAAGGCACTCACGAAGCATGATAGTTGCCTGGGGAGGTCCCATTGTTACAACATCAACTTCAACATCATCATACTTATCCTTCATCTGAAGTGCTGCCTCGAGGGCATTGGCATCATCGGGATTTAAGATACTGGGAACACCGTCACGAATGAGAGTACCCTTAACCGGATCGATCTTAACTTCTGTAGTATCCGGAACTTGCTTTACACAAACTACTATTTTCATATTTATCCTCCAAATACATAATCAGAATCAATTACTTCAACAGGTTGCCTGAAATAACCATCTGCTGAACCTGGCTGGTTCCTTCGTAGATAGTAAATACACGGCAGTCACGATACATACGCTCAACCTTGTAATCCTTTGTATAGCCGTATCCGCCATGGATCTGAACTGCCTTACCGCAGATCTCGTTGCAGACTTCTGCTGCGTAGTACTTAGCCATGGAAGCTGCCATACTTGAATTCTGGTTTGTATCACGAAGATAAGCTGCCTTATAAACAAGAAGCTTAGCTGCCTCAAGCTTAGTAGCCATGTCTGCGAGCATGAAGCTGATTGCCTGGAAATCACAGATTCTCTTGCCGAACTGCTTTCTGTCCTTTGCAAAGCTTACTGCCTCATCAAGAGCGCCCTGTGCAATACCGATAGCCTGTGAAGCAACACCGATACGTCCAACATCAAGAGTCTTCATTGCATTTGAGAATCCCTTGTTTATCTCGCCGAGCATTTCGCTCTTATGAACACGTACATTCTCAAGAATGATATCACTTGTTGCACAACCAATAAGACCCATCTTCTTCTCGGGCTTTCCACAGCTGACACCGGGAGCCTTCATATCTACCATGAACGCACTAACACCACGTGTTCCCTTTGTAATGTCAGTCTTTGCATAGATTACTGCATAGTCTGATAAAGGAGCCATTGTGATGAAGGTCTTACGGCCGTTAAGTACATAGTAGTCGCCATCTTCAACTGCTGTTGTCTGCATTCCGCCGGCATCTGATCCTGCACCGGGCTCTGTCAGTGCGAATGCAAGCTTAATCTCGCCTGAGCAAAGAGGTCTGATATACTTTTCAATCTGCTCAGGTGTTCCTGCCTGAAGGATAGGTCCACCACCAAGTGAGTTGGGGGATGAAATGTAAATACTTGCCACACCGCTTACTCTTGCAATCTCTTCCATTACGATAACGTAAGCTCTGTGGTCCATTCCGGATCCGCCATACTCCTTCGGAACTTTAATTCCAAAGAAACCGGCCTTAGCCATCTTCTGAAGAATCTCCTCGGGAAATTCTCCTGTTTCCTCGACCTTGTCGAGAATGTCCTTCGTGAGTTCCTTCTCTGCGAAATCTCTTGCGAGCTTTCTGACAAGCTCATGTTGTTCAGTAAGAAACATCAGTTTTCTCCTCCTATAATTTACTCGTACTACTTAAATATTATTACCGTGAAAGCATCTTGTTTGCCACCTGCTTTAATTCACGGGTAATGATCTTTCCGCTTGCGTTGATCGGCAGTGAATCCATAAACAGAATAAATTCCGGCTGTTTGAAATCTGCAAGTTTTCCTTTACAAAACGATTTAATCTCATCCGAATCGGGTTTAGCGTCCGGAACCGGTACAATACATACGCAGATACGTTCGCCGAGACGTTCATCATCAACGCCTACTGCCTTAACTGCGCTGACTCCGGGGAATTCCTGAATTACCGACTCGATTTCGCCGGGATTTATCTTCTCGCCGCCTCTGACAATCATTTCTTTTGTTCTTCCGGTAATGGTCAGATACCCGTCCGGTCTGATTGTACCAAGATCCCCTGTCTTCAGCCATCCGTCCTTTGTGAAGGCGGCCGCGGTTTCATCGGGAAGCTTGTAGTAACCCTTCATGGTATTGTAGCCTCTTACCTGAATCTCACCCACTTCATCGAAGCCGAGAATGCTTCCGTCATCAATTGATGCAACTCTCGCTTCAACAAACGGAATCAGCTTGCCGACAGTGACTGTCTTCAATTCATTTGAGTCATCGTAATCCGAAAAGGTGATACTCGGTGAACACTCCGTCTGTCCGTAGGACATCTGAAGCTTTGTCATGCCAAGCTCATTGCAGATTCTCTCATAAACCGCCGGCTTGACAGTGGTTCCGGCAATAATACCGTTATTTAGTGATGACATATCAAGTTCGGACCTGAGCGGGTTTTCCATGATCTTAATGAACATGGTCGGTACTCCGCAAAATACATTAATCCGGTTTTCACTGATTGCCGTCATGGCTCTCTTCGTGTTAAAGAAGGGAAGAATAAACAGCTCGGCACCTGACACGATATGAGCCAGAAAACCGGCTGAAAAACCAAAGCAGTGGAAAAGAGGAAGTCCAAGAAGCACTCTGTCACTTTCACACCAATGCATTGCTTCTTTTGCTGCCCTTGCAACATTCATAACCGCATAATGCGTAAGAAGCACTCCCTTAACCTTTGCCGAGGTAGTTCCCGAGGTGAATGCCATACAAAAATCGTCCTGAGGATTAACTCCATTCTTTATGCTAAGGAGTTGCTCCCGTTTGGCACCGCAAAGATACGGAATGCCGACACGTCCGTCCTCATCGAGTATCTTAGCCATATCAATGTACCCGCGAGGCTCGAAAGATTCTTTCTCAAAGGTCTTAATAACATCGGACATGCCGTAATCCATGTCCCATTCACCGCAGACAAGCCAGTCGACATCTGCATAACTGCATGTCTGCCTAAGCTCTGTCAGTGTAAATCGCGGACTGATAAGTACCGAAACAGCGCCAAGCTTTCCTGCCGCGAGGAAGAACACTATCCATGCGACGCTGTTCTGCCCCCAGAGACCCACATGGTTCCCCTTCTTGACGCCTTTTTCATAAAGCATCATTGCCACTGAGTCCGACAGTTCATCCATTTCCTCAAAGGAGTAACTCTGACCGAGATAGTTGATCGCTGTCTTATCGGGAGTCTTTTGACGGCGTTCGGAAAGCATCTTCCCGAGCGTCAATTCTCTCAGCTCCATATACAATTTTCTCCATGAAATAATATAGCACACGCATAAACAGTCTGATTACTCAGACTGCTTAAATAGTACCAAATTGGCAAAGAAGTGTCAACCTAAAGTGAACGCATTCACATTATTTTTCAGCCGTTCCTAGCGCATTCCAGCCATGTAAATTTCCTTATATTTCGGGCATGTCTCCATCAGTTCGTTATGCTCTCCCATTCCGATAACACTTCCCTCATCCATCACAATAATTCTGTCCGCACCGGCAAGCCCCGAGATCCTTTGCGACACAACAATTGCAGCGGTATCGGACCTTTTCATATCGAATTCTTTCCAAAAGTTCACCTCGGTTTCGTAATCAATCGACGAAAGAGCATCATCAAAAATCATTACGTCACTCCGGCGAAGAAGCGTTCTCGCAAGCTGAAGGCGCTGCCTCTGACCTCCCGTAATTGTCCCGCCGTCCTGATAAAGCGGTCTGTCAAGCATGTCGGGGGTAATAAAGCTTTCCGCGCCCACAATTGCCACTGCCTCAAGTATTTCTTCATCAGAAACATTTTTCTTTCCCATTGTAAGGTTGTCCCTGAACGTTCCCTTAAACACCGGTGCGTTCTGAAGTGCCACATGGACACGTGAACGAAGCTCTTTCATGGGGATGTCCCGGACCGAACGTCCAAACAGCCTTATTTCGCCTTCCGTTGCTTCGTACATTCCTGTTATCATGCTGACAACCGATGTTTTTCCCGAGCCTGCACTTCCTGTGATAACTACAAGCTCACCTTTGTTGACAAAAAATGAAAGGTTTGAAACTGCTGCCTCGGTCGCCTGGCTGTACATCAGCGACACCTTGTCAAAGAGGACGTACTCATCACCTGGTTCAGGTTCGTTCTCTTCAACAGGCTGAACCGTCACTGCGCTGCCTCTCTCCTCGGTTTCTTCGGACTCCCCGTCCTTTTCGATGATGCTTCCGGTTCTTAGAAGTCTCTCTACCCTTGCTGCAGATACCGAAGCTTTACTTTCAACAACAATAACCCCCGCAAGCTTCACAAGCTCAACGAGAATCAAAATCATGTAATTTATAATGGCGATAAAACCGCCCGTTGAAACCATGCCTATCGTCATCTGCCCTTTCGACACTCTGATAACAAGAATCATAAGGATGTTCAAAACAGCATAGGTAAGAGGATTCATAACAGCTGAAAGTATTCCGCCATCAGCCACCGGGGGCTTGCGTCTGTCCTTTTCCAAAGCAGAAGCTTTCCCCGATTCACTTCTGTCCTTTGATCCTTCAGAGGAAGAATCCATGCCCTCCTCAGGACGTACTTCATATTCATCGTCCTGAAGCTTTTTCAGGCTCGGGAGCGTAAGGAACATGGTCGAATAGACTATGGCAAAAAGCACCGGAATAATAACGGCAAAGATAAATGCAAACCTGGCGTCGATGGTAAACGCCATTATTATTGTGCCTAATACAATTACAGGAGAATGGAGAATGAGTGTAAGGCCCGAAGCTATCCCCACCCTGACTTTTTCGGAATCTTCCATCACTGTTGAGAAAATTTCAGAAACAGAAAACCCGTCAATCACCGTCATTTTCATCCTGTTAACCTTAACAAAGGCATCCGTTTTGATGTCCGATGATGCGCCGGCCGCCGAATAGTCGGCAAAATACTGTGCAATAAGGGAACACGCAAATCCAACGAGACCGAAGACAACAATCATCATGGTTCTTCCAAAGATATAGTTCTTGTCGGTCGTATGCGCCCCTTTGTCAATAGTTTCCATGACAACGAGCGGCAGAAGAAGCTCAAGGCACGCTTCAAACAGCCTGAAGAAAGGCCCAAGCGTGCTTGTTACAGTATATTTTTTCAGATAGTCAAGTATCAGTTTCATAAAAAACCTCTATTTATGATACGGTTCACCGTATCGCTTCAAGTGTATCACGAAACCTCTGTAGACTGGCAATGATTCTGTATACAGAGTTTATTTTGTGTCATTTTTTCGATTTTTCGGATTGACAAATCTCTTATTCTATTGTAATATTCCCATATAAGAAATGGGTTTTCACCGTACAGTCTATGACTCAAGCGGGCCACTCGTTTCTTTTTTATTGTTGTAAGATCATACAGATATTTTTTACCATCTTCATCATGCCTTACGAGCATGATAGCTGTAAATATATTGTACCTTTCAAGTTCACCATCATTGTTATATACCGGAATACCAAATCGAACGTTATACCTATACCATCCATTTTGGGCGTCCTTAGAATGCTTCTTTTCCTTGTTTTCTTCCCATGTATTATTGGTCGGTACGGCAATCTGTATAAGTTCCGGGATAGCTTGCGCAGCATTAGCTTTGGCTAGTCTGCGTTCGCTATTCACTTATGATACGGTTCACCTGCATTTATCCTTGCGGACCGGTAAATCTGTTCAAGGAGAATGACACGCATCAGCTGGTGCGGATAGGTCATTGGGCCAAAGCTAAGCTTCATGTCGGAAGCCGCAGACACTTCTTCCGAAAGTCCGAGAGACCCTCCGATTATAAACGTAACATGACTGACTCCGCCGACACAAAGCTTCGACATCTTCTTTGCAAGCTCAGTACTTGATAGTTCTTCACCGCCTATTTCCAGGGTAATCACATAGGAGTCCTCCTTGAGACTCTTAAGCAGCCTCTTCCCTTCACGGTCTTTGACGATTCTCTCCTCCGCCTCGCTCATGCTCTCGGGAGCCTTTTCATCCTCGACTTCGATAGTCTCGACCTTGTGGTAGCGACTGAGTCTCTTCATGTACTCATCAATTGCCTGCTGAAAAAAACGTTCCTTAATCTTTCCGACTGCCAATACAGTAATATGCATATCATCACCTTAAATATCCGTATTTACTCAATTAATTTTTCTTATTGAACATTCAATTCGTACTTTTTGCCGTATTTTATCGCATCGGTGCATTACAACATTCACATTTCACAAAAACGGTTACAAAAAAATTTTTACTTTTCACTAATTTTGACACAATTTCGACACATTTTAATGATATTTTTTTCTTGCAATGATAAGTTGCAGAGCAACTCCATAGTTGCTTTCTACTCCCACCCTATTATATGTGTGGTAAGTTCTTGTAATTTACTGCCGTGAAAAAGCAAGCTAAGCTTGCTTTTTTTCGTTGTCCTTTTTCCGGCCGGGCACTTTATCACTTTTTCGTTGAAGAATCAGCAGCTTGGTTCCTGCTAAGTCAGGCTGTCCCAAAGCTCCATTGCCTCCATCAGTTTCTCTTCACACTCTTCCTTTGCCTGTTGAAGCTCCATGAGCTTTGCTGCATCCGTGGCATTTTTCTCATCTGAAAGCTGTTCATCAATCTTTGCTATTTCAGCTTCAAGGCGTTCGATTGTTTCTTCAGCCTTCTTCATGTCATTTTGCTGCTTCCGGATTCTTGCCTGCTCCTGTTTCTTTTCGGCCCAGTCTGTCTTTCCCGCACTATCTGACGTTCCTCTGACCGCGCCGGCAGATGATGCAGTCTGTTGCTTTTCCCTTTCAGACAGATAATAGTCGTAATTACCGTTATAGATCTTAATATTCCTGTCCCTGAGTTCAAACACTCTCGTTGCTGTACGGTTAATAAAGTACCTGTCGTGCGACACGCAAAGTACTGTCCCCTCGTAAGATGAGATTGCATCCTCCAGAATTTCCTTGGATGCGATATCGAGATGATTTGTGGGCTCATCGAGGATAAGAAGATTTGCATCCGAAAGCATCAGCTTTGCCAGTGAAACACGTCCCTTCTCTCCGCCGGAAAGATCTCCGATAAGCTTGAATACATCATCGCCCGTAAAAAGAAACGCTGCGAGAGTATTGCGCACTTTCGTGTTGTCAAGTGAAGGATAGGCGTCCTGAATCTCGGAAAATGCGGTTTTTGAGGCATCAAGAACGTGATGTTCCTGATCGTAGTA
>JAZLIL010000043.1:0-4169 GCA_045617405.1 Lachnospiraceae bacterium
GCCATATGTAGGCTGATAATGCGACATGGAATCTACATATTGTGTCAAGCGAAAAATGTAGATTTTTCTAAGTTCTACATGAGTAGAAGTTAATTTAAGGAATAGCAAAAATATATAAAAATGATGCGGTTCACTTATTGACAAACCCGCCTGTTAAAGATAAAATAGACATGCGCTCGCGAGAAATCTACTATGGTAGTAAGGCCATAATACATTTGTAGATAAGCGTGGATTTGGGGGAGTCATGAGTAACAACAATACACAAATCAGATTACATGAGGGTGAGCTCAATGTGATGGAACTGCTGTGGTCTAACAAGGTTCTTGCAGCAAAAGACATTGCAAAGATTATCAAAGAGTACATCGGTTGGGAGAAGAACACAACCTACACGGTTATTAAGAGACTCATTGATAAGGGAGCCGTCAAGAGAGAAGACCCCGGTTTCTTCTGCAGGGCGCTCATTTCAAAGCAGTTGGTTCAGAACACTGAGACAAAGGTATTGTTGGATAAGCTTTTTTCAGGTTCACTCGAAAATTTCCTTGTTGAGTATCTTCACAAACAACCGCTTAATAAGCAGGAAATCGCAGAATTAAAGAAGATTATTGCTGATAACCGTGATTGAGACAGCAATTTTAATAATTAAATAAATGCAATCTATTCCTGATGTTTTTGGGAATAATCCGCCGGGAGAACGGATTTGGAGGACGAGGGTTTTGTTGCAAGAGGTGCACTTGAAAGAGAGTGCATTCTTTTGCATCAATCTATTATTGCGCTAAACACAGGTTTATCGCAATAATAGAAGTAAGAATAGTCCTCTTTCAGGTAAATATATTTTGACACATCCTGTATTTCGTATATAATAATCGTTATATGTATTATACCCGCTATATGAAACAGTCTAAATCTCTCGGAGGTTTTTCATTGGAGGTTTTTCATTGGAGGTTTTTCATATCATGCCTGACAAATCAAAATTCATCGCGCTGACATTTGACGACGGTCCAAACATGTCTACAACACTTGATATATATGGTGTACTTTCAAGTTTCAAAATTAAAGCAACTTTCTTTCTGTGCGGTTCAAATATCAACTCTAAAACCGGCCTTGTACTTAAGCATGCAATTTCCTCAGGTTACGAAATCGGCAATCATTCGATGAATCACAAAGATCTTCAAAACCTTTCCGACAAAGAAATTCTTGATGAAATCTCAGATACAGACAGACGGATTTGTGAAATCACAGGCACTTCTACCCGCTTCTTTCGCGCTCCCTATATTCACGTTACGCAACATATTTTCGATATCGTGGACAAGGTTTTTATTGAGGGACTTGCTTGCAATGACTGGCTCGACAACGTATCCGGAGAAGAACGTGCACGGATAATACTTGACAGAGTAAAAGAAGGCGACATCATTCTTATGCATGACACCGAAGGAAATAAAAAGACCGTAGAAGCACTTAAAATTCTGATTCCGTCTCTTTTAGAACGAGGTTACAGCTTTTGTACACTGTCAGAACTGTTTTCATATTATGAGGTTGAACCGAAAACACATACCGGATTCAACTACTCAAATGCGATGCAAAAAGAGTAACCGTCTATCGGATTTCTCCGGTTACTCTTAGGTAATGTTATTCTCATTCTGCTTTTTTACTTGCATAAGTTCAGTCTTTTCGCAGTTTTACAGCATCCTTGGCACTTCGCCGTCTATCGTCCTCGATGGCCGCGTAGTGCTTTTTTGTAGTATTTACATCCTTGTGACCGAGTACATCAGCAACGAGATAGATATCGCCTGTCTCCCTGTAAAGTGCCGTACCATATGTACTTCTTAGCTTATGGGGTGTAATTTTCTTTAGCGGAGTGGAAATCCCGGCGTACTTTTTAACCATCGTTTCAACATTTCTCACCGAAATACGCTGCTTTCTGGATGACAGGAAAAGCGCATTCTCATGGCCCTTTACCGCAGTAATTTCCTTTCGAACCTCAATGTAATCAAAGAGAGCTTCGCTGACTTCTTCGCCAAAATATACAAAGCTTTCCGAACCGCCCTTTCTTGTAATCTTTATCCTTGAATTATCAATGTCAACATCATTGATATCAAGACCAACACATTCGGAAACACGAATTCCCGTACCGAGCATCAGAGTAAGAAGTGCCAGATCCCGGCACCTGTTTACTTTGTGGAAGCGCAACTGATTATCTGTAAGCTTTTCACCTGAATCAACAACATTAAGGAACCCGGCAACTTCATCGGCTTCCAGTTTTGTAATGGTCTTCTCGTGAAGCTTTGGCATCTCAACCTGCAGTGTCGGATTTTCCGATATCATCATATTCTTATGATAGTAGGCGTACATGGCACGAAGCGATGACAGTTTTCTCTTAAGACCTCGCTCGGTGTTTACGATGTCCTTTCCCTCTTCGTTTGTATAAAGCTTCAGGTACTGAACGTAATCTTCAATGTCTGTATTGGTAAGAAGATTCAGAATTTCAAAGGGTATTTCCCTCATCGGTCTGTCATGAAAGTCCGGATTTGCCTCGCATATATACTCAAAAAAGATCTTAAGATCAATAGCGTATGCAATCAGGGTACGTGGCTCATGTGAAGTCTCAATGCCCCTGAAGAACGCAGAAAGCCATGGAGGAAGCACCAAAAGCAGCTCGCGGAGCTTCCTTATGTATTCGATGTTCTTCTTTTGATGGTAACTGACTTCCTTCATTTACTGTATCCTCAACATAATTTGAAAGCAAAACATTATATTGCTTCATCCTCACAGGTTTCACCCGCATAGACATCCAGAACGGTATCAACGATACCTGATGCAATTTTCTGTTGATAACCGGCCTTTCTTAACTTCTTAAGTTCAGCCGCATTCGTCATATAGCCGCACTCTATTAAAATTGCAGGAACGGAATTCTTCGTTGTAACGCTAAATGACTGATCGGTAAGTCCTTTGTTTTTGCTTCCTGTCCGTGCACAGATGTTGTCTACGGCAAGCTGCGCTATCGTCTTGCTGTCTGTTGATTCGCCGAAAACCGCCTTATTAAAGCTGTGATAGTATACGGCAGTTCCGTTCACCGACGAATTGCTTACTGAATCTTCATGTATGCTTATGAAAAAATCAGCCTCACATTCATGCGAAAACCCGGCACGAGTGTCAAGATCTATAAAAGTATCATCGTACCTTGTCATAAAAACCTTGATACCTAAATCCGAAAGTTTTTCTTCGACAAGCTCAGCTATGCTAAGATTAAGGTCCTTCTCATCTATTCCACTATTTTGAGCTCCGGGATCCTTGCCTCCGTGTCCTGCATCAATGACAACAATTCTGTCATAAACCTTCGACGGATGATCAAATGTGAGGCGCATTACTCTCTCTCCGTAAGAATTCAGGACATTTTCAACTGTGCAGCAGTAAAATTCATCCATGACAAAATCAACATGCGTCTCATCGACAAGCCCGTTGTACTCAACATTAATTTCATCAATGGGGAAATTGTCCAACATCAGCTTTTCAGCCTCAGACTTGTAAAAGCTTTCGCAGTTGCCTTCAAAGATAAATCTGTTTATGTAGTTGTAGCAATCCTCTTCGTAGTCCATATCTTCGACAGATACATAAGGTGCAAGCCTCAGGTCGAATGAAAAATCCGAATCTTCAGGCCAGACAGGCTTTGAATAATCTACCTTATAGAGCATTGAAACAGTACCTGAGGAAGAATACCAGTTATAGTATATTCCAAATGTATCAGCAACAAATCTCGTAGGCACGAGAAATGCGTAGAGATACGTTGCATTGTAGCGTATTCTCATCGGTTTTGCCGGCAGTTCAATCTCCTCTCCATTAAGAAGCGCCGTAGTTTTATTTGCCCACATTTTGAGCGTTGTCTCGCCATCCCAAAGCTTGACGCTCTTTTCAACACTGTCAAATTTGTAATTGAGATCAAAACAATCGCGAAACAAAGTGGCGGCATCGGCAAGTGCATACCCTTTCGAGTCAATGATTGGGTCACGTGATCCGAAATCAATGTATTCGCTGTCAACCTTATACATAGGAATTGTGCCGCTGTACTTTACCTTCTTCTTTGTCACAACGTCATAATAAGTAAATTCATCCGAAGCAAAGACGTTAGAATTCGGTGCAATTAGAACAACAGTAAAAATAAGTATTAATAAAGT
>JAZLIL010000044.1:0-6719 GCA_045617405.1 Lachnospiraceae bacterium
TTTGAGGGTGTGAAGGCATCGAAGGATTACACGGCAGGGAGCGGGCTTATCGAGAAACGCCGTATCACGGATATAAACATCATGCGAAGCGTTGTACACGATGCGAAGGGTATGCTCTACGAGGCAGGAATCGCACTCGGAACCGATTTCGAGGTTGAGCTCTCGCATCACTACGGAATGCAGCATTTCAGACAGGTCGGTGCTATCATAATCAACATTGTGAACCGCGAGTACTGCAAGAAGCTTATCATCGTTCTTCCCGGCCAGAAGCATCCGAATCATCTTCATAAGGTAAAGGAGGAGACCTTCCAGCTGCTCTACGGAGATCTGACCGTGGATATTGAAGGGCAGAAGAGTTTCATGAAGCCCGGGGATATAAAAACCGTTCTTCGCGGAGAAAACCACGCTTTCACATCTCAGGGCGGAGCAATCTTTGAGGAGATTTCGACAACTCATGTACGAAACGACTCCTACTACGACGATCTTCGTATCAGTGCAATGGACCCGCTCGAAAGGAAGTCAATTCTCAAGAACTGGTAATGAAACGGAAAAGCGGGCAGCGTAACAGAAAGCTGGCAGCAAAGTTAACCATTTTTCAAAAAGAACTGGTAACGAAGCGGAAAAACGGGCAGCGTAACAGAAAGCCTGCAGCAAAGTCAACCGATTTCAAAAAACCGTCAGCGGAAGAAAAAAGTTAGCACTTATGGTTAAGATTGTTTCAGAATGTCCGATATAATTGTTGAATAATAAGTTGGCTCAGATTAAAGGCAACTGTTATTAATAACAACAGGTTACTTTACTTATTTGCCGAAAACAGCGACTCCCAAGGACCGAAGGTCCCGTACACCGGAGGGAATCCGGAGACAACGCGGTTTTCAGAGTCTGAGACCAAGGAAGGTTCAGGACTTATTAAACAAAACACAAGGAGGTATTGCTATGAAAAAGATCAATTGGTTAAAGGGTCTGATGTTTGGCCTTTTAGCATTTGCTTTTTTAGCCGGTTCATTTGGCGCCGTTACAGCCAAAGCCGAGTCTAAGGACACAAAGGTTAAGGTAACGTTTTATGTTGGAGAAAAAGAATCCTCTGAAAAGAAGCTCGCGGTAGAAATCGATGCTGTTGATGCGGATGGCGACCCTACAACAACAAATGATGTCACGGCAAAAGCCGATTACGAAGTTGATGTAGTAAAGCTTGCAGCAGATCTCGGATACACAGACAAGTGGGCAGCAAAGATTGCTGCGGTAGAAATTACGGACACTACTAATACGTTCAAGTATGATGCAATCGGCGGAGCTCCCGCGGGAACAAAGGTTAAGCTCATTGCCAAGGATACAGCTGTTTTGGCAGATAATGAATTCTTTGTAGCGGTTCAGGATCTTTTCACCTGGAATTACGATCCGGCAAAGGATGCAGTAGTTGTTACGGCGGATCGTAATTTTGTAAATCCTGCAAAGGCGAATGGTTCTCTTTCAATCTGGTATGCGGAGGTTAAGAACGGTTCGGCATCACTTAAGGGAAGCAAATTTGCAAAGAAGGCCGTATCGGACGGTAAGCTTGTTATTTCACTTTCTGACAAGACTAAGGGCGTAAAGATTGACAATTCGAAGGTCGTAAATCTTTTCGTTACAGCAACAAAGCCTGCTGACGATGCTACAAGCTACAGTGCAAATGTTGTAGTACAGCCCACAAACGCAAAGAAACTTAAGGTGGAAGTAAACTACGCTGTTGCAGCAAAGAACAGCAATGCTGTTGCAATATCATCCATCTACACAGAGGATGCAGGCAAGAATAAGGCTACACTTGTTGAACCGAAGATTGCAGATCCTGCTGATCCTAAGGCAGAAGAAATCAAGGCAGTAAACGAGTATGATAAGGTTGCAGGAAAGCTCCAGTACTCCATCGATGAAGGCAAGAACTGGTACTACGTTTCAGCATTCTGCGCACTTAACGGAAATTATGTCGACGGAAGCATGGATACGACTTCATTGAAGACTACAATCAAAGGTATTACAGGGCTGAGTGATGATGATAAAACAGCAATTGATGGTTTATTTGATAAGCTTTCGAAAGTGTACAACCCTGAAGAGTACAAGGCATTTGTTGATCTTTTTGAAATGATGGCTACAAAGGAAATCGTTGATGAAGCATTTGGTGCTGAGTATGAGCAGAACTTCAGCGGCGAAAACCTCTACGAATGGATGAGCGCAGGTAAGAAGGTTCAGTTCAGAATGGGCGGTCAGATTAAGTACGCATTAGCAGCAGATAAGACATTTGAGGCAGTTCGTACTTCCAAGCCCGTTAAGGTTTCTTTAAAGAAGCCGGCAAGGGCAGCAGCAAAGATTAAGCTTGACGCAGCAGCTAACTCACTTGCCCTCAAGAATGGTTATGATTTCGCTGTTAAGTTAACTGAAGTTGATGCAAAGGATTTAGCAGTTGAGGATTACTTCACAGTTCTTCCTTACAACAAGAGCGGTGCTGTTGAGGCAAATGCAATCATCGACACTGAGAAGTTTGTACCCGCAAAGTACAGTGATGAGACAGCCGGAATGTACACGACAGTTAAGTACAAGGCACTCGGAATCGATACTATTGTTGCAAAGGAAAATGCAGACAGAGAAGCTATAAATGAGGCAAATAAATCGACAACCGGTTGGACTGATTTACCTCTCATTGGTGACGGCCAGGAAATCTTCATCTATGTCAGAAAGTCTGCAGCAGCAGGAAAGCCTGCACAGGTAGCTACAAAGGTTAAGGTTAATACGCCTGCAGCAGCACCTGTAGTTACAGCAGATACAAAAACAAAGGATGGGAAGCAGTCAGTTCTTGGTACAGGAGATGCAAAGGGCAAGTTTACAAGCAAGGGTCTTGATAAGCTTGAGTTTGCAATTATTGACCACTCCGACATCACAGTAGAACCTGAAAATAAGGCTGCAAGTGCAGGTAAGCCTGCAGTCAAGGCCGGCGATATCACTGCAAGCAAGGTTGACTGGACAACAGTTAAGTGGGCAGCAGTTTCAAAACTCACAACCAAGTCTAAGACAAAGTATGCACTTACCGGTGAATCTGCAAGCAATCACAGTTATTCAGATGATTGCTACATCGTTTTAAGAACAGCAGGTCAGAAGGATAAGGCATTTGCTTCAAAGCCGATGGCTACGAAGATTATTTCTGAGTACACAAATACTCCTGCTAAGGCCGGTGAAGAAGGCGAAGTTCAGATCCTTTGGGTAAAAGTTGACTGGGCAAAGGCTGACTGATACGGTCTGAAGAAATTGTCGAAAGACTAAATAACAGAATAGCAGATAAAACAGGGACCGCCGGGCAATGCCCGTCGGTCCCTGTTTTTCGTCAGGACTGTGAAAAAGCGATGCAGGCCTTTTGCATGCGATATGCATCAAAGCCTGCAGGCAGATGTGCAGCGGCAATACTTCGCTGTTAGCAAAAAGGTGTGCAAGGATTAAGCTCGCCTGTCAAAGCTGTAGGTCTTTAATCCGGTTCCGGGTGTAACAGGAGGAAGTCCGGGTGTTTCAGTCTCCTTTTTGTCGGCAGACTGTTCAACTTTGCAGCTTGCCGCGTATCCGTGGTGCGAAAGGATTGCATTCAGCTCGGGAAGACGTGAACGCAGAAGCGAAACCGATTTCTCATCTGCGAGCGTAAACGTAAGAGCGGCATTCATTTTGTTCATTCTTATCATGACGTTCGTAGTTCCGAGGTTTGTCATGTCAAGATGCAAAAGCACGGACACTCCGTCCGAAGCATCTTTCTTTCCGTGCTTCCTTTTGTAGACAAGTAATTCACCGTTTACTGTTTCTTCGCTCATCTTTATCGGAAGCTGGATGAAGGCGTAGGCATCGCTCAGGTTTCGCATTGTCTCGAAGCTTTCCCGGACATTTTCTGCTCTGTCGGCGAGCCGCTGTCCTTTCTCTCCAAGTTCTTTTGAAGCCTCGGCAAGCTTTCGCATTGTCATTTCCATTTCACGGAAATAGCGTGAAATCCGTCCCTTTTTCATCAGCTCCTCAGGTTCCGGTCTGAATCGTTTTGAAAGCAGATCGGGAAGGGAAGCGTCCTGCTGCGTTCTTGCCGTTTCACTGCCGCCTTTTGCGATCTGCAGTTCCGGCGTTTCGCTGCCGATGGCTGCAATCCGCGGTTCCGACGCTTCGCTGCTGCCGTTAATTATCTGTGATTTTGTCGTATCGCCGGCATCATTTGTAATCGGTTGATCCAATCCGGTACTGAAATCTTTTGCAAACTGAGGCTCCATTGCTTCGCTGCCGATGCCTGCAATCCGCGGTTCCGACGTATTATTGCCGTCTTTTGCAAACTGCGGTTCCGACGCTTCGCTGCCGCCGCTTACTATCTGTGATTTCGCCGCTTCGCTTGCGTCTTTGGTAATCTGACTATTTGATGCTCCATCAAAGTCTCTTACAAACTGCGGTTCCGACGCTTCGCTGCTACCATTTGCAATCTGCGGCCCTGCCGTTTCGCTGCCGCTGTTTAAAATCTGCTGTCCCTGCGATTCACTGCCGTCTTTTGAAACCTGTGTACCTGATACTTCCGTACTGCCTTGTAATTCCTTTGAACCAAGCTCCTCACTGAGACCTTTACCAATCTGAAAATCAAGGCTCTTTATATCACCCTTTTCGGTAACAAGACCGGATTCAGGGCGAAGGATGCTTGCTGCCTCAAGGTCTTCGGCCAGGAGAGCATCCTTTATCGATTGCTCAACCTCAGGCGGAAGAGATGTATCACGAAGAACTTCAAGCAGACCGTCAAGTGCTTTGCCTGCCGTCCACCCTTCGTCCGTGAGGGCATTGAAGAAGGCAACCCGAAGCGGTGTGGGTTCGATTCCCTGCTGCTTCATCTCTACGGCCCTTGCGGGAGAAAGATCGGGACTTCGCAGAAGGTCACGGCTCAGCATTTGCAGAGTTTCTTTGTCTACGGGCATGGCATGGGAGGCAAGCTCCATCACCATCTCAAGATTTCGCTCACTGGCAGTCACATTTGCTTCGTTAAGCGCTTTTGAAGCAAATTCGGTGTTTGAAAGCAGCGTGGCAGATTGTGTGTCCTGCGTGTCGACGCGTGATTTTGCATCGGAAAGTGAAGAAGCTTCGGCATCTGCGGCTCCTTCGGTTTCCATTTCATCAGGTCCGGTTCGAAATCCTGCATAGTCGTTTATTTTGTTGTTAACTGAAAGCTCGCTCATGTCTGCCTCGCTGTTTTGACGTACATACTGTCAGGTGTGAATCCCCGGTGGAAAATTATATGATTCGGCTTGCCATAATCTGACTATATATCGGCGGCGGTTTCATTTCAAGTGATGTTTTTCAAGAAGTTTGTCAAGGTAGGACCGACCAATCTTGATAAACAGCCGCCGCATTCTCGTGACTTTAGTTATGACTTTTTTCTCATATATCTAGCATCTTTATATGTTCCAATTTTAACGATTTTATTTTCTTTCACCATTTTGCCTAAAACAAGTTCAATAGTTTTGATACTTACATCTGGAAGTTTATCAGCAATATCTTGCTTAGAAATAGGCACAATAGCACTTAACAAAATGCTTTCTATTCTTTCTGTTTTTTTTGCTTTTTTTAGCGATATCTCCATAAAAGATTCATCTAAATCCTTAAAACATCTATATAATATCTGCAAAAAATTGATAATAAACGGAACGTAATCGTTTGTTCCCTCATGCCATGATACAGAAGCCTGCTCAAGTGCTGTATAGTAATTATCCTTAAATTTATTGACCTGACCTTCAAAAGAAATGTAACGCACAATATCATATCCAAAACTATACAACAGCAACACTGTTAATAACCTTGATACTCTTCCGTTACCATCTGTAAAGGGATGGATACACAAAAAATCCACTATAAAGCAAGGAATTAATAAAAGCGGAGATATTTCCGAATCTTGCCTTGCTTCATAAAGTGCTAATAACATCTGTTCCATAGAAGAAGGCGTATCTTTGACACTTACGGGTTTAAATCTAATTCTTCTTGACCCGTCTGCACTATACTCCATAATATAATTATTATTGCGTTTATACTTACCGGCATTATCCGTATTTGTATGTTCTTCTATCATTTTATGAAACATACATATGGTATCTTCATCTATGTCAAGATTTTTATATTCTGTATGGATAAGATTTAATGCATCTTTATAACCTGATATTTCTAATTCATCATGCGTTAACGGTGTTGCCCCTGCTACGATATCTCTTATTCTTGTATCTGTTGTCACAATGCCTTCAATAGCATTACTTCCTTTTACAGATTCTATAATTGCTTTTTTTCTCAGACTTTCAAAAGTTTCCTCGTATTGAAGTTTTCTAAATTCTTCTTTACTTTTAAGATCTGTGATAACGTCCGATAACCCAACTATATTGCCCTGTATATTTTTTTTTAAAAATCTATAATCGTATTTGCGCACATCCTTCTCCTAATTCAAAAATACTACCTAAAATATATCATTTTTTAGGTAGTATTTCAATAGTGAACTACTCGCATATTCAATTTACGGGTAGTTCACTTTCTTCATGCATTGATTTTCCAGGCTGTCCTTCAGGTTTACACCTGGATTCTCGGATTAACATGACGAGGTTGGCGCCTCTATTCCGAGAACTTCATATATCTCAGCCTGCTTGTTAAGCATCTCGCCAATCCTAAGTGAATGGTTTGCATCTTCAAAGCATTCTAAAACATCAAGCTTA
>JAZLIL010000045.1:0-4980 GCA_045617405.1 Lachnospiraceae bacterium
CCGCATTCACAGACGGCGTATGCCTTGCAGGTACACCCATTGCAATCGGCGGCACCATCGCCGAAACGACCGAGGCAACTGACGAAGATCCTGCAACCTCTGATGTATACGGCATCCTGCTCCACGATGTTACCTCTGACAGACCGCAGGGAACCGTGGTGATCGGCGGCTACATCGACAAGGCAAAGGCCGAGGCTCACATTGATGACGAGTATGACGAGACCATGATGGCTGCCCTCAAGAACGTCGTCTTTGTTGTCAAGGAAACTGAATAAGGAGGTAAACAAACATGAAGATTACCGACATTTTCTCCGCAAAATCACTGGCACTTCAGTATACCGAAGCTGCTGAGAATAAAATTCCCTATCTCGGCGCTACGCTCTTCCCGGCAAAGAAGAAAATGGGTCTTGACCTGTCCTGGATTAAGGCACACAAAGGCCTTCCTGTTTCCCTTGCACCGAGCAACTTTGATGCCAAAAGCGTCCTGCGTTCCCGTGAAGGCTTCACTGTTGACAAAACGCAGATGGCATTCTTCCGTGAATCCATGCTTGTAAAAGAGCAGGATGAGCAGGACATCATGCGTGTTCAGGAAGCAAATGACCCCTACGCAATGGAAGTTCTCAGCCACATCTATGACGATGCAAACACCCTCATTGATGGTGCAATGGTTGTTCCTGAACGTATGATCATGCAGCTTCTTGCTCCGCAGAATGCAGGTTCTCCCGGCATTGTCATTGAGGCAAACGGCGTTCAGTACAGCTACAACTATGATGTATCCGGCACGTATGCAACCGACAACTATGAAGCTCTGACCTCCACGGCGAAGTGGGACGTTACCGCATCTTCTGATCCGCTGAAAGACCTTACAGACGGGCAGGATGCTGTGGAAGCTCTGAACGGTTCCCGTCCTACCCGTGTCATCATGGCACAGGAAACATGGAACTATCTCAAAAAGAGCGCCAACGTAAAGAGCGCTGTCCTTGCACAGAACGTAAGTGCAAATGTCCTCATCACCGACAACCTTGTTAAGGAACTCATCCGCAGCCAGCTTGGCCTTGAAGTTGCTGTCTACAACAAGAAAGTCAAAGACGAGGAAGGCAATGTCACTCAGCTCTATCCGAACGGCTTTGTTACTTTGCTTCCTGACGGCTATCTCGGCAACACCTACTATGGCACCACTCCTGAAGAGAGAATGCTCAACGGCAAGATTGCTGATGTTTCCATCGTGAACACCGGCGTTGCTGTCTGCGTCTCCCAGACTGTTAACCCTGTTAACACCATGACCACGGTTTCCGAAATCGTTCTTCCTTCCTATGAGCGCATGGATGAGACCTATGTTATCAAGGCTTACTGATAACAGGTTACAGGCATAAGAGGTAGCAAATGAGGAAAGTCAGCTTTCCTTTTACTGTGAGGCACGGCGGGGTTAAATACCCTGCCGGTACTCCGGTAGAAGTAGATGAAAACGAAGTAAGCGATATGCTCGCAATGGGCGCAATGGTTCTTGAAGAGAAGACACCCAAAAAGCCGGAAGAATTTGCCGCTGCTGATGAAAAGGTCATGGCAGAGGCAACTGAAAAGGCTGTAAAAACGGAAAAATCCGGCACAGGAAATGCCAGAAAGAATGTTTCGGATTCAACATCCGAAGACATTGCCGGGCAGGAAAATCTCTTTGAACAGCCGGAAAAGCCCAAAAGAAAGCGTAAACCCAAAGAAGAATAAAAACATTATCTAATTCACATCTAAAAACATTATCCAATGCCAATCTGAGAGAGGAGGGAACTGATGGACGCACTTGAAAGACTGAAAATAAGGATACCGGAGGAATGTGACCTGAACCTTCTTCTGGAGCTTTTGAACAGCGCAAGGGAAATCATTCTCTCCATCCGTTATCCGTTCAGCGAATGGCCGGAGACATTGCCCGCAAGGTATGTCAATTTGCAGATTGAAATAGCGGAAGACCTTTACAACAGGATAGGTGCTGCAGGACAGCTTTCACATTCAGAAAACTCTATTTCCCGTACATGGGGGAGCGAGTGGGTGTCAAAGGAACTGCTTCAGCGCATTGTTCCGGTGTGCGGTGGGCTGAAATGAGAAATCTGAGAGCCAACACACAGAAGGTTTACTTCCGCACATTTCTTGGCAACATTACTCCGGTACTTGACAAGAACGGAAACATGACAGGTTCTTACCTCCCTGCCTACTCTGAAAGTCTGAAACACGCACATCTTTGTGTTTCACCCAACAGAGGTGCAAGTGATGTTGAACAGTTTGGGAGCTTTGACGATTATGACAGGACGATGACCACCGCAGATACTTCCTGCGAGATCAACGAAGAAAGCATCCTGTGGGTTGACGGAGCAGATACCGACAATGCACACAACTACATTGTTAAGAAGAAAGCACTCTGGAAAAACTCTGTGCAGTATCTCATCAAGAAAGTTGATGTGCAGAACAGGACGGAGGTTGAAGGCTATACATGACGCTGACGGCTGAACTTGGAGATTTCGGAAAACTTCTTTCCAGACTGAATGCTTATAAAATATGGCTTGGAAGGAAGAGCGACGAACTCCGTCACAGGATTGCCGAAGAAATGGCACAGAAAGCGCAGTCCGGCTTTGACGGCTCCGTTTCCGATACAACAATAGGGTTCGGAGATACCAAAGCCAGCGTGCGTGTAGACTTCCGTGACGACGGCGAAATCACTGTTGTCATGGCACACGGAGAAGATGCTGTCTGGGCAGAATTCGGGGCTGGCGTATGGTTCAACGGTGCTGCCGGTGGTTCACCTCATCCGAAGGGTGCCGAACTCGGCATGACGATCGGCGGATATGGGCACGGAAACGGCAAGAAAGAAATATGGTTCTACAAGGACGCTGAAGGCAATGTGAGACAGACACACGGTACTCCTGCATCAATGCCTATGTGGAATGCATATAAGGACGTAGTGTTACGTCTCCCCGCAATAGCAAGAGAGGTATTTCGTGATGAACGCATTTGAAATAAAAAATGAAATTTTCACGAGACTGCGCGGGGCAATTATTACTGAATTCCCTGAATGCTTTGTTACAGGTGAATACCAGGAATCTATTAAAACATTTCCGGCTGTCACCTTTGAAGAGAAGAGCAATACTGTGTATCAGCAGACTTCTACGGATGTTGTTGAGAATGCAGCGAACCTTATGTATGAGGTAAATGTATACACCAATACCATCGGATACAGAGAAGATGATGCACGGGAAATCATGCTCTTCATAAACGAATTCATGTCTTCTCTTGGATTTACACGAACTATGCTTTCCCCCATTCCAAATCTTGCTGACAGTACCATCTACAGACTAACTGCAAGATATTCAGGTGTTGCATTCTTTGAAAAAGAAAAAACTGAAACAGAGAATGCAAACTATAGAATTTATCAAAAGTAAATACACAATAAGAGCCAATGAGCCGACGAGTCCGAAAACCAACGGATTTGTCGGCATATTTTATTTTTTGGAGGTTATTTATTATGGCTGGAACCCCTATTGATCTGAGCACAGCCGGCGTGACTTTGCTCTATTGCGTAGAGTCAACAGCAGGCACCAAGCCCACCACGGGCTTTACAAAGATTTCCGGCATTAAATCCGTCCCTGATATGAACGTGGAGCCTGAAGCACTTCAGTCTACCACTCTTGAAGCAACCCGCTACCACACCTATGTTGAAGGTCTCCGTGACATCGGTGGCTCTCTCGCATTCGGTGCCAACCTCACTGAGGTTCTTATGGACGAATGGGAAGATGTAATTGACGCATACGAAACCGCTGCCGCCAGCAACAAGGCAACGTGGTTTGCAATCGTTGTTCCCGGTCTCACCAATGCGCTGTACTTCACCGGCAAACCCGCTGAACTCGGTATGCCTGCCATGGAAGTCAATGCTGTGCTTGAAACTCAGCTTTACATCACGCCGACCAACGAGCCTACCTGGGATGCAAAGCCGACAACTACTTCTGGAAGCGGCGGCTGATATTAACTTAGAGGCTGCCTTAATAATCTCCCCGGCAATATAACCGGGGAGAAAACAAAAAATAAGGAGAAAGACAATGAGCAAGACAGAAAAAACCGAAGCAGTTAAACCCATCATTATCACGGATAATGATACCGGCGCAAGGTATGAAATCGACTACAACCGCGAGAGCGTCCGCTTTGCCGAAAACAGAGGCTTTTCCCTTGAAGATGTTGGACGCTATGCCAGCAGGATCAGTGACCTTTGGTGGTACGGCTTCCGTATGCACCACAAAAGAATCACACAGGAACAGGCATCTGATCTCCTTGAAAAGATGGGTGGTATGACACCTGAAATCCTGCGCAGACTGATTGAGCTTTTCAATCAGGCAGGTTACGCCGGTGTTGTGTCCGACGAGGAAGAAGTAAAAAACTCCGCAGTGACGGTGGAACTGTAACAGCTCCTCCGTCCTACACGGATGGCCTTGAAAAATTATGCCCCTACATGATGTCCATCGGTATGACGTATGAAGAGTATTGGTACGGAGATGTACGCATGGCAGGGGCATTTTTAGAAGCAAATCGTCTCCGCAAAAAGCGTGAGAATGAAAAAGCATGGATTCAGGGTCTTTATGTATATGAAGCAGTTGCCCGTCTTGCACCTCTTTTCCGTTTTGGCGTAAAGCATCCGAAACCTGTTGATTACATGGATAAGCCTTTCAAATTGTACTCTGATAAGAAAAATGAGGACGATGAAGGGGATAAGAACAAGGATCCGCAGTATGCCGAAAATGAACGGCTCCGTGCAATTCTGTATTTCAAGCGATGGGCAAAGGCTAATCAGAAACAAAACAATAATGAAATGAAACAATAATGGAACAAGACAATAATTAATAATAAGAAAGCGTGGTGGGAACAATGCCTGCGGATAATATCGGTGAACTGAATATAGTTATTGAGGCCAGTTCCACACGGGCAGTTTCAAGCATTAATAATCTG
>JAZLIL010000046.1:0-10091 GCA_045617405.1 Lachnospiraceae bacterium
ACGGCAGGAGTGCTCTCACTCGCGCCCTCAAGGCGTTTCGCCAAAAGAGCTATTCCGTCCATGGCGCTTGCAAGATAATGCGGTGAGCACCTCCTTGCGTACTGCGCACAGGCCGTCACCCTCCCGAGTGCCGACCTTGTCATGATTTTTTCACATGCATATGAAAAGCCTGCCGCGTCAAGCGAATCATTCAGTTTCACGAGTGCCTCTTCAACCGGCACATTCATAAGATAATCGTGTTTCATATTCCTTCTCCGACAAAAAGCACATTCTCTCCCGAACAATGCCGGCAGCTTTTCCGGGCTTTTTCCGTCGCCTATTTGTTCAAAATAATCACCTTCACTGCCGTTCCCTTTGAAAGGCCCTCTGTATTTCTTCCGATTCTTAAGTATCCGTCCGCCTTTGCGACAACGCAGATCACGCCGGACTTTGCGTGAAGAGGAACAGCAAGTTCACCCTTTATCATTACCGGAAGGATTTCCTCCCGCCCGTGATTTGAAGATACATTCTCACTGAGGACCAGACTGCATTCATTTTGAACCCTCTGCTCGCCGCAAGCCTTCATAATGAGCGGTTCCGCAAGAAGCAGATACGTAAAGTACGCTGCCATCGGATGACCCGGAAGCCCGAATACAGGTGTTTGCCCGACTTTTCCGTACATTGCCGGTTTCCCCGGTTTAAGGGCAAGACCATGGAATGTCAATGACCCCAAAGATGAAATAACCCTTGAAACGTTGTCCTTCTCTCCTGCGGAGGTTCCTCCAGAAACAAGAACAGCGCCGCACTCCGAAGAAGCCTTCAGGATTACCTTTTCAAGCTCATCATAATCATCACGCACGATTTCATAATTGACAGGAACGCCGCCCGATCTTATTACAAGATTCTTTAGCATCAGCGAATTGATGTCACGTATCTGAGATCCGGCAGGCTTCTCGCAAAAAGGTATCAGTTCGTCTCCTGTCGAAATGATTCCGACCCTGATTTTATTGACAACTTTAACCTCCGAAACTCCCACAGCGGCCATAAGCGCAATGGTCCCCGCATCAAGCTTCCTGCCGGCACGTGCGATAACCTCAGCCTTCCCGCAGTCATCGCCCCTTCTGTTTACGTTCTCAAAGAAAGCCGCAGGTTTTTCAACCAGGACAAAACCGTCTCCCGCCTCGGTAACATACTCCTTCATCACACATGCATCCGCACAATCCGGAAGCTGTCCGCCCGTCGGTATTCTCATGCAGCAGCCGCTTTTAAGACTTCTTTTCAACTCCTCACCCATGGCGATTTCTCCCGTGAGCTTAAGCATCGCAGGAATTGCCTCTGAACAGCCGAAGGTGTCGGACGCTCTGACCGCAAACCCATCAACGGTAGACCGCGAAAATGCCGGCAGGTCCTCGCACGAGAGGACATCCTCCGCAAGAATCCTGCCAAGTGCCAAAGAAAGCGGAACCTTTTCCGTTACGACACTCTCCGAACTGTCACCGTCTATTATACTTATCGCTTCATCAAGTGTAATAACATCAAGCATATTAGCTGCCTCTCCTCTTACAGTATCCACTGTGAAACAAACGCTTTCCCAAAATCGCTCGCAAAACCCGTCCCCCCTGCAGTTTCGATGCATTCCTCAATCCTGCCGGAATTCAGAAGCACTATCCTGTCGGCCACCCGTGAAGCCTGAGAAGGCAGATGCGTCGACATAATGAGTGTAATTTCGTTCTTCCTGCAATAATCGGCTATCACGCCTGCAAGATAATCAGACATTTCCACATCAACTGAGCTTAACGGCTCATCAAGAAGCAGGCATCTGTAATCACCTGCTATCATACGTGCCAGAAACATTCTCTGCTTCTCTCCTCCCGAGAGTTTTGATGCTTCACGGTCCAAAAGTTCCGAAATCCGGCAGAGAGATACTGCTCTATTAAGCTCTTCGTCACTTTTGCGCTCACGAAGCCCTACGGAAATGTTCTGTCTCACCGTCCCGCGAAAAACATAAGGCTGCTGAGGTGAATAGCCGACACTTCCGGAAAAACCGTTTACAAGCTCACCCTCATCAGCTCTAATCACTCCTGCGAGAAGCCTTAAAAGCGTGGTCTTTCCGGAACCGTTCGAGCCGATAAGTGCTATCCGCTCACCCTTCCTTACGGTAAGTTCATCCACACTGATATTAAATTCGTCCGAAATGCGTTTCCTGACGCCGTTCATCGAAATCATACAATATCTCTTATCCTTGTAAACCTTCCCGCGATAAGATTTACCACAAGCGAAATCAGAAGAAGTATGATTCCGTTTGCAAGTGCAAGATCAAAATCACCCCTGTTCGCTTCAAGAAGGATTGCCGTTGTCATTACCCTTGTCTTGTTTTCAATGTTACCTCCGACGAGGGAAACTGCGCCCACCTCAGCGATTGAGCGCCCGAATCCAAGAAGAACTACGCCCGTAAGCTGCGGCGCACACTCGCGAAGAATAAGCCTGCCGCAACGCAGCCCTCCTATCGAAAGTCCCTTTGCCGTTTCAACAATGGCCGGCACGGCTGACTCTACAATTGAACAAGTCATTCCTGCCACCACAGGCGTTATCAGAATGACCTGTGCTATCACCATGACCGGAACGCTGAAAAGAAGATGCAGCCCGCCGAAGGGACCCACCGATCTGAACAGCAAAAACACAACTAAGCCTGCCACCACAGGCGGAAGACTCATCATTGTGTCTGTTATTCTTTTCACGGCCTCCCTCGTTTTGGAGACCCTGCAGCCAATCCATGTTCCCAGAGGAAACCCGAGGATAACGGAAAAAGCCGTGGAAAAGAGTGACATTTCCACAGTTGTTCCAATTATTGTCCACAATTGACGGTCTCCGCTGAAAACAAGCTGAAATGCAAGTAAAATACTGTTCATGCTCTCTTCTCTCCGAAAAGACTCTGTTTACACCATGCGCTCAGAATCTCCGGATTCCAATCAGTGTCTGAAACTTCTCTGCTTGTGAACCTCACGACTAGCGAGAATGCGGCGGTCAGGTTATTCAATCAGATAGAAGAGCTGCTCTCCATACTCTTTTTTTCCGTACTCTTTGATAAGCTCAGCTGTCTTGTCGCTTAGCATCCAGTCGATAAGTGCCTTTGCACCCTCCGTGTTAATCTTAACATCCTTGCCTGCAAATTCCGGTGCATCGGGGGCGACGCCAATCATGGAATAGGTGTTCTTCATATCAGAGGCTTCAGCCTTGAGAATCGTAAGGTTTTGAAGATTTGACTTCATTGAAAGGTAAGTGGCCTTGTCTGTAAGAACATAGGCATTCATTTCATTTGCCTTGTTCAGGGTGTCACCCATTCCGGAGCCTACCGAAATGTACCACTCATCTGCTGCGGGATCGGGCGCGGCATCGGGACAGAACGCAGTTGTTTTCCAGATTCCCGTCTCCTTGTTGTGTGTTCCCGAATTATCTCCTCTTGAAACGAAGCCGCACTTCGCTTTCGCAATGGCGTCAAAAGCCAAAGCGGCTGTATCGGCCGAGGCTATTCCGGCAGGGTCATCCGCAGGTCCGCAGATAACGAAGTAGTTATACATAAAGGAAAGTCGCTCTGTGTTTGCATAACCGTCTGCAATAAACGTCTCTTCCTGTGCCTTTGAGTGCACAAGGAGCATGTCCGCATCACCCGACTTAGCGTAGCCGATTGCAATTCCTGTGCCTGCCGATGCAACTTCAACCCTGTAACCTGTCTCTTCTTCAAAGAACGGAAGCAGATATCCGAGAAGTCCCGAATCGTTAACCGATGTTGTTGTTGCAAGCCTTATCGCAGGATTCGCCGGTGTCTTCTTTCCGCATGCGGCAAGTGATAGAACAAGTGCAATTGCAAGTGTTAATGCCAAAAATCTCTTTTTCATATTTTCTCCTTATGCAAATTAATTCACCAACAAAGAGCTGACAATGATATAATATTACCATATTCCGAATCATTGTCAAAAAACGCAATGCGCCTTCATGCGCAAAATCTTCAGAAAGGATGCAGGAAAAACTGCCTAAACTATGATAAAACTAGCCGTTCTTTGTGTCAGCGACCGGGGAAGTGCCGGTACACGTGAGGATCTTTCGGGTCCTGCAATCAGCGAATCACTCAGTGACATCTGCACTACAATTCTCTACGAAATCGTACCCGATGAAAAGGCCGAGATTGAAAGAGCTCTCATTCGCTTTTGCGATGAAACCGATGCCGAGGTTGTCATCACAACCGGCGGAACAGGATTCGGTCCCCGCGACGTTACTCCCGAAGCGACAGTTTCCGTTTCAACAAAAACGGCTCCGGGAATTGCCGAAGCCATTCGTGCAAAAAGTCTTGAAATCACGCCCTTTGCAATGCTCTCAAGGGCTGCAAGCGCAATCAGAGGCAACTGCCTTATTATCAACTTTCCGGGAAGCCCCAGGGCCTGCCGCGAATGCTCCGACATGGTAAGACCTGTCCTTGAGCATGCCGTAAAGATGATAAAAGGCGGTGACCACTGACAATTTATCAGCTTCTTAACGTATCGATGAGCTTTCTGAAGTCCTCTCTCTGCCAGATAACAGGAACGGGATAGAGAGGATTTGCTTCCTTGTCTGCCCATGTGATGATCTGCTCAATGTCCTCTTCCTTGATCATATCAAGACCGACGGGAAGATCCATGTCAGTCTTCAGCTGCTCCATCCAGGCAATGAACTTTTCTGCCTTTTCCTTATTTGTCGTCCCGCCCATTCCGCAGGCGTCGGCAAGAACTGCCAGCCTGTCATATACCGCAGGTCCGAACTGCTTCATAACGTGAGGAAGTATAACCGACATGGCAAGACCGTGCGGAACTCCGTATAGACCGCCAAGTGTGTGGCCTACAGAGTGAACGTATCCAACGCAGCCTCTTGTGAAGGCACGTCCTGCGTAGAAAGCTGCCTTCTGCATATTCTGCCTTGCTTCGAGATTCTTTCCGTCCTTAAATGCAACAAGCAGGTTATCGTAGATAAGCTTTGTTGCCTTGATGGCAAGATCATCCTCGAGCTTTGTATTGTAGGTGTGATTTGTGTAGGCTTCAACCGCATGGCACAGAGCATCCATACCTGTTGTCGCGGTAACAAACGGCGGAAGACCTACCGTAAGCTCGGGATCGAGAACAGCATACTTCGGAATGATGTTCGGATCATTGATCGATGCCTTGTGATGTGTTGCCGAATCAGTAATAACGGCTGCAACAGTAGTCTCGGAACCCGTACCTGCTGTTGTGGGAACCGCAAAGAACAAAGGGATGGGCTTCATAATCTTTAAAAGTCCCTGAAGCTCTGCTACGCTCTTTTTCGGTCTGACTACTCTTGCACCGATAGCCTTGGCGCAGTCCATGGGAGCACCACCGCCGAAAGCCACGAGTGCCTTGCAATGCTTGCTCCTGTAAATTTTGTAACCGTTCTCTACATCATTACTGGTAGGGTTTCTCTCAATGTGAGAGAATAAAGTGTATCTGACGCCTTCTTTGTCCATCTGCTCAAGAAGAGGCTTTACAAGACCGAGTCCCATAAGCATGTCATCCGTAACGACAAGGACATCATTTGCGCCCTTTTCCTTAATCATTGCCGGAAGCTTTAATACACTGCCCGCACCCTCAATGTACTCAGGCATCCTGTACCCCATAAAATAGTTGCCAAGCTTCATAACACCCTGAAAAGTTCTGCAGTATGCAACATTTGCCATAACAATCCTTCCTTTCTGACACCAAGTGTCTTTAAAAACATTACATTTCCTCTGCCTGAAACTCACTAATAAGTGTCTTCGGCAGAAAAACACCCGTTTTCTCCTCGTGAAACTCACTCATATGCTTCTGCGGCAGAAGAATACCCGCTTTCTCTGCCTGAAACACACTTATTTAAGCTCTATCGCCTCGATCGGACAAACCTTTGCACAGATTCCGCATCCGATGCATTCGTCACAATCGGTAAGCTTTGCTACTGTTGCGATGTCCCCGTGGAATTTCGGCTCAGAAAGAGCGAGAACTCCCTTCGGACAGTTTTCGATGCACACCGAGCATCCCGCGCAGGTGCTCTCATTGATAACCGGCTTCTTCCACTCCGTTTTTGCCACCTTTGTGCACAAAGTACCGGTTTCATCGGCTATTGCTCCCTTTGCACACAGCTTACCGCAAAGTCCGCAGCGTATGCACCTTGCGGAATCTATTTCATGCTTTCCCTTAAGCTCGCCCTTAATTGCCCCGACAGGGCAGTTCTTTGCGCAGAGTGTACATCCGATACAATTGTCATTTATTGAATAGCTTCCCATAATCAACCTCCACAGACAGGCGACATCAGCGTAACCTCATCGCCATCCTTCAGTCCTGATGACTTTCCCGCAGCCGAACCGTTGACCAGAATAATACATCCGTCGATGTCCTTTGAAGTGATATTCGTGTCAGGATTCAGTCTTTTTGCCTCCTCGAGGAGCTTCGTGCGAAGTTCCTTCACGCTCGCTGCCTCACACTCAAATCTCTTAATACCCGTGTCTATTCTGAAAAGTCCAAAAAGCTTAACACTTACCATTACTACTCCATTCTTTGATTGTCAATGACATTCGCAATCCGGTTCGCTGCTTGCTCATATAAAGCGGCACTTCGCACCGTAAGAGTTACGGGACTTGAACCCCGCACCACGTCCGGCAGCACCCACTGTATTAAGGCGTGGGATTTCCTGTACTTTTATAAAATCGAGAGTCTGCGAAGCGTCTTCTCAGTCGGGATTCCCTTTGCATTCCAGCCGCGCGCCTTGTAATAGGTCTTCTTCATTACTTCAAGAGGAACCTTTGTCGTCGGGTCATTCGGATCCTGGGGAACATCCGTCAGACGCCCCGGAAGTGCGTCATCCTTCTCACTGACTCCGAATCTTGAATTGACGTAACGCTCAAGTGTGTAGCCTCTCTCGCCGCACCCCAGATACTTTCCGAAGTTCATCTTCATTCCGACAGCGTACTTAACCATCTTTGTGTGATGGAAAACCGGAAGATGGACAGCAAGTGCACCGGGGCACTTGTTCATAAACCTTACAGCCCAACCGATGTGCGGAATAGCAAGGTTGCAGATTTTAGTAATCACACCGTTCGGACGTGTTATCAAAAAGCCGGGGAAAAATGCATATGAAGTGAAGAGGCACTGTCCCGTCGCACTGATCATCTCCATAAGGTCCTGGAACATCATGGTAAAATCAGCCTTAGCCTTCGGTGTCTGTGAATCGGTGTTCAGACCGAGTCCTTCGAGAATGACAAGATATCCGCCGTTAAGGTGGCATCCGCCCCTGTTGGAAACAGCATATCCGAGTCCCTGTCCTACCGCACGTCTGGGTTCGTAGGCTGCTAGCTCAAGGCCTTTTGCGTGCATTGCAAATTCCTTTCCGCCGTACTTTTCTGAAAGTCTCCTGCTTCCAAGTGCAAGCTCTGCTCCGATGCCTCTCTTATGGGCAATGTCATCCCAGATTTGTGAAATCTTATCGATTTCACCGAAGTTGAGTCCATTGTCCCAGAGTCCTTTCTCATTTGCCTCCATAGCGTAGGCAAGTGTGTTTGAAGCCGAGATTGTATCAAGTCCGAGCTCATCAAGCTCATTATTCCATTTCAGTATCTGATAGAGATTGTTATTCAGAATACCTCCGCCGAGAAGACCGAGTGTTTCAAGCTCAGGTCCCTTTACAGCTTTTCCCTCAACATCTACTGTCCTCGCGCACTTGATTGGACAGGTAAGGCATCCCTTGTTGACAATGTTATACTCTTCTGCAAGTGTTTCGCCGCTTACTTTGTCAAAGTCCTCATACCGCCCCTGCGAATAGTTCTTTGTTGAGAGCATTCCCCTCATCTGCATGGAGCTTACAAGGCCTGCAGTACCGAGTCTCGGAAGCTGATTTCCCGTAAGCGGATGCTCCTTAAGGTATTTGAACCACTTTTTACACCACTGCTTTGACTTAACGGGATCGTAAACGCTGACCTCATGATTTCCGGATGCCGTCATGCACTTCAGATTCTTATACCCGAAAACGGCACCGACGCCGGCACGGCCTGCCGCGCGCTCTCCGCTGATTACAGCCGAATAAATGACCTGATTCTCACCGGCAGGTCCGATGCACATGTGACCGTACTTTGAAGGTTTCGGATAGAGCTCCTTCATCTTTTCTTCGACCTTCTCCTGACACTCAGTCACCTTTGTGCCCCAAAGAAAATCGGCATTGTGAAAAACGAATTCACCGTTCTTTATCTCAATCCAGGTCTTCTCCTCACATTTTCCTGTAAGCACAAGTGCATCAAAGCCCGCTCTCTTCAGATAATAGCCGAAGGAGCCTCCGCAGTTTGATGAAGTTAAGAAGCCTGTCTGTGGTGAAAGCGTGGAAATGTTGAACCTGCTCGAACTCGGTGCGCCTGTACCGGTGAGCGGTCCCGTAGAGATGACGATAATGTTGTCGTCTGAAAGAGCCGTTTCCTTTCCCGTTAAGCTGTCACTCAGAATCTTTGCAGCCATAATCTTACCGCCGATGAAAAGCTCACGTTCCTCATCGCTCCACGGATACTCGGAAACAGTTTTTGAAGAGAGATCGACCTTGGCGACCTTTCCCATGTAACCGCAATATTTAGATGTCATAACAATCCTCCTGAAAAAAGGACAATCACTTATATACCCGAAATAATTGTATCATAGTTATTTCAATTTTAACAGATAAAAAACTACAATGTATCCACAAATTGTGTAAAAGATGAAATCACATCACCTGCAGCATGTCACGCCGCTTTTCGTCACTTATTCGCCGGTTTTTGCGCCGCTTTTCACCGCTTATACGCCGGTTCTTGCGCCGCTTTTCGTCACTTTTTCGCCTGTTCTTGCGCCGCTTTTCACCGCTTATACGCCTGTTTTTGCACCGCTTTTCGTCACTTATTCGCCGGTTTTGCGCCGCTTTTCGCCGCTTTCGCAGCCCTTGTACGCCGCGCCGTTAAACAAAACACGGCAGGTAATCGCTTACCTGCCGTAAATACAAATCAACATTTTTACCGTTTACCGGATTCTGATATCCTGACCTGATTCTTAATTCTGTCCGTCTGTCTTTCCGCCGACATTCGTACCTGCCTTAAGTGCAATTCCCTTCTCCTTGCTCTTCTTGGGCGCTCTCATACGAAGAGCGTAGATAACAAGTGCAAGAGCGATAACACCGTAGCTCAGGAATGCTCTGAAGTACTCACCTACCGCAGGATCACCGAAGAGGTTTGAAGCTGCGCTCTGTGCCGTAATGAACAGAGAGTGGAACAGGAATGTACCGATGAGCGCCTGAATGTTTGTTGCCCTGTCGATTGATGCACCACCGACAAGAATTGCGGCACCTGCGTAAAGACCAACCTGCTCATGAGCTGCGTAGGTCTGGAATGCGCCGATACCCTCACTCTGCATGAACATGATCTGACCCCAGCCGGCAAGGACTGTAGAAATCATGATGGCAATGATACGTGTTCTGTCAACGTTGATGCCTGCTGCATTTGATACCACCCTGCTCTGTCCGACAGCCCTGAACTTCTGGCCGAGCCTTGTCTTCATGATGCCTGTGTTGAAGAGACAGAGAAGTCCGACTATCAGCCATGTGATAACGGGGATTGTAATTTCGTTCTGTCCTTCGCTTGCAGCAAAGATCTTATATACGGGAGGAAGAAGGAAGAAGCCCATTACGACAACAGCAATTACGATGCTTACGATAAATGTCTTCTTATTGATCTTCTTCTTTACGAACTGAACAATGCTGTAGATGATGATACCTGCAACGATGATTGCAAGACCCCAGATAAACGGAATCTCAAAGATACCGTCAACGGCCTTGTAAAGTCCTACATCACCTGTAAGATTTAGTGTGTTCTGAACACCCGATGCACCAACGATTGTAACACGCTTGCTAAGCGGAATGATGTTTCCGAAGATAAAAAGGAACAGAAGCTGATAAGCTCCGTTTGCGAAGAAACCGAGGATCAGAGATCCGATGGTCTCCTGGCCCTTCATCTTATTTAAAAGGCGTCCGATCAAAAATCCGAAGAAAGCACCGAGAGGAAGCGTAATAAGTGCTGCTACGAGAACGCCCGC
>JAZLIL010000047.1:0-11123 GCA_045617405.1 Lachnospiraceae bacterium
AGATATTTTTCTATATATTCGTCCTGAATAGGTGATTTGCGGTTGTTGATGAGTTCGACTTTTTCAGGAATGATGTCTACAGCGGTGACATGGTTATGCTGTGACAGCAATACTGCAAGAGATAGGCCGACATAACCGGTACCTGCGACTACTACATTGTATCTAAGCAAAAGGTTATTCTTTTTGACTTCGTTTTCAGGCTCAATAAAGAACGAAGTAACATCGATTTCAAGTGCGCTGGCAAGTGACTGGAGCTGATTTATAGACGGCATAAAGCTGTTGTTTTCGATACGTCCGATGGTAGAGCGGTTTAGACCTGAAATTTCAGCAAGGTCTACCTGAGTTAAGCCTTTGGCTTTGCGCTGCTCTAATAAAATTTTTGCAATAATTGACTGTGACGTTTGTTTCATAATGAACCCTTCTTCCTAAAAAGAATTATTACGACTGTGATGATATCACAATTCGCATTTGCAGTCAAGATTTTCACTATTATAATTCTGCATGCTACAGAACGTAACAAAATGTTGTGTGTACTAATTTGTAAAATGATAGGGGAGAATGAATGGGCCACGCAAAAGAACTTGATGTATGAGAAGTATCCCGCCCGCAGCCAGGTTTTCCCAGACGTTTTTTGATAACCGGTCATTCTTTTAATGAAAAGTTTCCAATTGTGGTGTATAATGTGATTGGTTGTTGTCAGAAGCCCGAAGAAAGAGAGTGGAACGCATTTTTCATCAAAGAAACAGTAGTCATTTCCCGCTGTTATTCAAAAAAGGAGATGTAAGGCAAGCTGTCCTTACTTTTTTACGTTCACTGATAAAAGGCAACCGTGAAATCACAGGGATCACACCTGCTGCAGCAGACGGTTGACAGTGTGAGCAATTGAATCATTTAAATTAGGGGGTGTTTTATCAATGAAAACGAAAGAGCTGACGGATAACGAAATGCTGCAAGTGAATGGCGGAGTTTCGTTCGACAGTGTGAAATGGCCTACCTTCGGAGCAGCAATTATGTCATATGGTGGCGCAGCGATTCCTGAACTGGAAGAGCTGGTTTTTGCTATTCGGCAAAAAAATTGGAGCTGTGTTGCCGCTCTGGCGTTGCACTCTCCATATAAAGAACTGCCTATTGTGGAAAATGCGATGGCGGCTGCGCATAGGGCTTAAAGAATAATGTGGGCGGAAAGGATAATCATGAAAACCAAAGAAGAACTGAATGCCCTTAGGAATGAGGTTGAAAGCGTGAATAAGAAACTTGCTGAGCTGACAGAGGAAGAGCTGGAGCAGGTAATTGGTGGTGATAGCGCCACTTTGGATGTTGCGCGAGAAGTCGCTCAGGAAATAGTTGACGGAACAGGGGTGGAGATTAAGGTGTCACCTTTGCCATAAGCGCTTTGCGGACTTCTTCGGCAGCGGCAAGCTTGCAGGCGAGTCTTGAAGGCAGAGAGGGCAGTGTGAATCTGAATGATTGAACGCTGCCTTTTATTACGATGGCGAAGAAAACTTCTCCGGGGACAGAAGCATGGAGGTTTGTCGGATCGGGATTGGCAAAGGTGCCGGAAACTCCGATACCGATGTCGGCACCGAATGTATTTGAGCAGGCAAGAGCCATTGCTTCGGCAGTTTGGCAGGAGTAGACGCTGTACTTTTCAATAGTTTCGGCGGGAACACCGAAGCTTATCTTGGCTTCATTGCTGTAGGCTATGAGCGCGCCCTTAAGAACGGCGGATGAGCCTTGTGTGTCAGTAATCAGCGAAGCAATCTGTCCGGACGTGGCAGATTCCATTGTCGTAATCGTCAGGTGTTTTTCTATCAGCAGTTTAGTCAGTTTCTGGTAGTTTTCTCTTATTTCCTTTTCATTGAATTCATTCATGGAATTCACCTCCACGTCTTGACTTGTGAGCGGTAAGTCGTATCAACTCGGTGCTGTCCAACCGGGATTTCCTGACCGTGTGGTGAAGTGCCTGTGCCCCGCACAGGTACTTCACCCCGCGGGGAATATTGTATCCTGCGCCACGCACCGGGCTTTGACCTCTTCTTCCAATACTGCCTGTGAGAATTATACTCTATGATTATTGACAGTATGTGTTTTGTTGTCAAGTCAGGAGCTGAACAAAAAAAGATATAACTATTATACAAAAAGAAATACTATTCCGAAAAGCTTGTTTTTTTTTTTTTTTTGATACAATATTATGAGCATATAGAGAAACTTCACAATTGCAAATGTTTACAATTGGAGGACGTGGAATGGATAAGAGGCTTTTGACAAAACTGTTGTTGATACCGGCTCTTTCATTGCTGATTGCGGTGAGTCTTATTATGCCGGCTTCAAACGTAGCGGCAGCAACGAAAAGTTACACTGAGAATCAGACAATCAGCGGGTTTTCTATCGATGAAAATACTACGCTTGAGATAGCAGAGGGAAAAACTCTGTATGTTAACGGAAGCATAACCGGTCCGGGGTATACGCTTACGATTACCGGTGGAGGACAGCTTGTACTGACGGCCGAACGCGCCTGCGCCGGTATCACTGCTAATGTGATTCTTGAGGACGGAATCGCAGATATTTGCGGTGGCGGGAATACTCAAAGTGAAAAAGCAGCCTCCGGCATAGTAGGTAATGTAACCGTAAAAGAAAACGGATTATTGATAGTACGCGGCGGCAACAGCTCGGGAGTTGACAGAGCGGCTGTCGGTATTGAAGGTGACGCTTTGGTAGAAGGCGGTACTCTGAAGGTTAACGGCGGTGTCGGAAACGGAAGAATCGGCGGACAGGCTGTTAGCGGAGTTGTCAGCTACAAAGGCGGATTTTTTGAAGGCATCTCCGGAGCATCACAGAATCTTTCGATAGGACTCGGTTTCAATACTCAGGTTCTCGGGCAGAAGCCGAAGACCTGGCTTGCGGCAGAAACGGAAACGTTTGATACAGTAGCAGCCGGTACGAAGCTTGCGCCCGGTGTAGTAGTTGAAGTTGTGAACAAGGAAAACAGGAATGCATCAGACCCGTGGAGAGCATGGGACGGAAGCAGTCTGACAAGCGCCGGATTCAGCGGAGTCAGATTCAGGGAACTTGAGGATCCTTACGTAATCTCTCTCGATAAGGTACCGAACAGGCTGGCAATTAACAATGGTTTTGCTGTCGGAACAGCAGTAGTCAGTCTTGAAAGCAACAGATACAATGCAGAGCTGACCGATTCACCAAATTCTGCCTACTATGAAGGTGCAAAATTTGTAATTAAGGTTAATGGTCAGCCGGCCGGTACGGAGGCCGTGATTGACACGTCAGACGGCAACACCTGGGAGAACGGTTTTGATATACCCTATGTTGCCGGTGGTTCTGAAAATCTTAATCTGGCTTTTACAGGTACGGGAGAAAAGAAGCTGACAGTTGAACTTGTTGACGGTGCCGGTAATCTGCTTGCAGCAGCGCGGGGAGGTACAGTCAAAGTTTCAGAAAAGCATGCTCATAGCGACGGAAAGGAGTTTGACGCAGGACTTAAGCAGAGCGATTTTCCCGGAGATTCTTATACATTTGAAAGTGGTTCATACTATCTGATGGAGGATATAGTATGTTCCGAAATCAAAGTACACGGTAAAACCGTCGATTTGTGTCTGAACGGTCACATTATTCAGGGTTCTTTTGATGTTCGGCAGAATAATGGCACTCAGGGAGTACTTAATATTTATGATTGTGACAATAACTCAACACCGCATGAAGGCTTTGTCTACATGGAAGCACTGTGGCAGCCCGCACCGGCGGCAGACATGGGGGATGACGTTCCTGTCGCAGCAGAGACTCTGTATGGCGGTATGATTGTCGGGAATTCCTTATTGAATGGTGGCGGAAGATGTATATGTGTTGAAAACAATGGCAGAGTTAATCTTTACGGAGGTACAATAGCGGGAGGCTGTGCATTACAGGATTCAAATCATATGGAAGGCGGTGCAGGGGTTTACATAGGAGCAGATAGTGCATTCTTCATGCATGGCGGATTAATCACAGAAAACATTGCCATGCCGAATCCGAATGCTGGTTCTTTTGATAGAGGCGGCAGCGGTGGAGGCGGTGTCTGGATCAGCCAGGGCGGAGCCTTTGTTATGCACGGTGGCAGTATCAGAAAGAACAGCGCTGTTGCCGGCGGTGGAGTCTGCGTGATGAAGGAAAGCACCTTCGTTGCAGATGGAGGAACTATTACGGAGAACATAGCAGAGTATGCCGGTGGCGGAGTATACGTTTCAACCGGGGACAGCGGAGCAGATGACTCAGCGACCTGTCTTGCGGCCGGAACGCCCATAACGCTTGCGGACGGGACAAGAAAACCGATAGAAGAGCTCACAGTAAATGACACTTTGCGTGTGTTTGACCATGAGACAGGAGAACTGTCTTCTGCAAGTCCGCTATTTGTGTATAAGTACCCTGAGCCTAAAGATGATGCATTTGTTCTCAGCTTCTCCAATGGTATTAAGGTAACGGTTGTAGGCGGTCATTGCTTTTTTGATAAAGAAGCGAAGAAGTATGTTGTGCTTACTGTAGAAAATGCTGATAACTTTGTCGGTCATAAATTCTACAATGCAGATGATGCGAAGTGGGAAACACTTGTAGATGTTGAAAAGCTGAACGAGGCAGTAGATACATATATTGTTGTTTCTGAGAAACAGCTTAATGCATTGGCAAATGGTATGCTCTCTAATGTTGATGGTATCTATGCTGCGTTATGCAATGTTTTTGAGATGAACAGCAACCTTAAGATTGTTCCTCAAAAAAAGCTGGCAGACATTGAAAAATACGGATTGTGGGAGTATGACAGTGAGAATTCATCTGTTATTTCGCAAAGAGCGTTTGAAGGACAAAGGTTACAGTATTTAGGTATTGCACTAGGCAAAGGTTTGATTACCCGGGAAGATTTGAGAACTGCAATTGAACAAGGGTCAAGGTATGCAAAACAGATGTCGGGAGAGAACGGCAGTGTATCAGCAGGCCGGAAGAAGTCTTCTGCGATAGAGGCGAACCGTGGTCCAGTCTTACGCATGCTGAGTAGTACACAGAAAGAAGTTCCTGATGATTACGGCATTTATTTTGGCGGTTCTTTAGAGATTGTCAATAATACTGCATATGAAGAAGGAAACAATTTCTTCGCATATCCTGTTGATGATACCGATATGCCAATAGTTATCGGCGACGGGACAGACGATACCTGTTGCGCTATTCCATTTTCTATGCGGATAGGCGTGCATATCTGTGGAGATTTGAATGAGAATGAAATGCACCTCTTAGCAGTGTTTGCTAACGCGTATGATATACCTTACTTTTTCCCCGATGGGGAAGACAGGTACATTAAGTGGATTCCGGAAAATACCGGTACGGGTATGCCCGCTTGCTTAGCTTATGCCAGACCGGGAGGCAGTTCGGGTAGTCCTGCAGTGCAGAATGTATCAAATGGTGAAGATTTCTATACAAGCTTGTCCGCTGCGGTTTCGGAAGCAGGTCCCGGCGATGAGCTTCGCCTCCTGAAGGACATTGATGATTTATCTGAAGAGATTGTTTTGAACAAGAATATTGTCATTGATCTGAACGGCTGCGTTCTGAACGGCGAGGTAAGCGACAGTCCTTTATTCAGGATTACGGATAACGCTGAAGTTACCATAAAGGACAGCAGGCCGGGCACTGAGTACTGGTACGAAGCTGATTCGGATTGTCCGGGTCTGTTCAATCTGTGGGGGAAGGTTGGTGAGAGCGATCCGGGCTATGAATACCTTCCCGGCGATGATGTATTTACCAGAATAATAGCAGATGATAGTACCGGCAGCATTTCATATGTTGCTGTTCCAGGAGGAGTGATTTCGGGCGGCAGAAACGGCGGCATACATGTAGAATCGGGTTCCCTAACCTTTGTTGGCGGTTCCGTTATCGGAAACAAGAAAAACGGCAACGGTGCCGGACTGTATGTTTCACAGTCAGGTTCACTTACTCTTGGCGGAAATGCGAAGATTATCGGAAATTACTCGGGAACAACAGAATCGGCAAACAATTTGTACATTGATAACGTAGTAAGCACTTTAAATAAGCTCAATATCAAAACGGGCGATGATGCGCCGGAAAAGGGAATGCATGTTGGCGTTTACCTGGACAGCCTTAGCGGCTATACAAGAATAGACCTGGCCAATACATTTGATGATTTCCACAACTGTTTTGAGAGCGATAATGAGAATCTCTCAATTATTGATTATCAGTATTCCGAAGGGAACGGGCACACCATCCAGTTCCGCGGTCACGAGCATGTGTGGAGTTATGCAGGCAACGGCCGTGTGATTAAGGCGGTGTGTGAAGACACGTTAGGAACCTGCGGTGTGCACGACCTCACTCTCAGTATCATTGCGGACGACAAAATTTATAACGGAAGTGAGCAGGGTGCAGCTTTTGAGGAAATGTCTTTCGCAGGCGGGGCACTTCCTGCGGTAAGCTATCTGAAGTATGATGATGCTTCGCAAACGTATTCGATTCCTCAGAGTGGAACACCGAAAACGGTCGGAAAATACAAAGCGTACGTTTCACCGGATTCAGGTCTGACTACGGCCGAGGTTTGCTACGAGATTAAGCAGAAGGAGATTACGGTAACGATTACGCCTAACGGAGGCGAGTACGGGGACGTGACACCGGCGGAGGCAGAATTTACAGGGCTGGTCGAAGGCGACAGCATTATTCCCGTATTGACGTATACTTCCGGTTCAGGCTATAACAGCACTGCAGTTCCCACGGAAATCGGCTCGTATAAAGTAACGGTATCATTGCCTGATGATGCAGCTGATTACATACTTATCGGCAGTAATCTGTCGGAAACCTTTGTTATTGCACAGCCGAATAACTACCCGATAAACAGCTTTTCAGACCCTTACGGAAATACTGTAACAGCCGATGCTGCTGAGGCAGTAAGGGGAACAACCATTACCATGGTGGTTACGCCTGCAGCCGGGTACCATCCGGTAGTCGGGACTCTCACGGTAAAAGATGTTTCGGGGAATCAGGTTACGGTAACTGACAATACCTTTATAATGCCGGGAAAGGCCGTGACAATTTACGCAGAATTTGCAAAAGACAATTCAGGTGGCGGAAACGGCGGTGGTTCAAACGGCGGTGGTTCAAACGACGTTCCCCCTGTTGAGCAGAAAAAGACCGCGAAGCTTGACGAGACAACCAGGAAGACGCTTGAAAAGACCATAAAGAATTTTGAAAATTCAAAGTTGGTCGGGGCTGAGAACAAGGCAGAGGAAGCGCAGACGGCATCAAAGGCTTCCGATGGCACGTACACTGTCGACGGCGAGAAAGCGGCAAATCAGTTCGTCAAGGACGGAGAGAAGCTTGTGTTTACGGATGAATACGGTCGTGCTGCAGCCGACACCATGATTGCGAGCGACGAAGATGTCTACTACGCAAAGAGCGACGGAACAATCGCACAGAAGGAAGTCGTAAAGGTCGATAAGAAAGCAGGAACTTTGATGATAGCGCAGGAAGACGGAACCCTTCTTACAAAAGAAGGTCAGGTGGTCAAGGTCGGAAAGCACACTTATGTTACCACCGATAACGGCAAGGTCAACAGAATCGGCTTCTACGATGTCATTGATAACGTAAGAAAGACTTACTACTCGAACAAAAACGGCGTTGTTAAGAAAGGTCTTTTTAAGGCAGATAACGGAAAGAAGTACTTCTCAAACAACAGCGGCGTTGTTCAGAAAAAGAAGCTCGTTACGGCCGAAGACGGAGTAATGTACAAGACCAATAAGAACGGTAAAATTGTTACCGGAAAGAAGTTTAAGATTGACGGCGTAACATACCGTGCAGGTAAAAAGGGTAAGGTAAAGGTAGTAAAATAAGCAGTTAATAAAGCACCGGCCGGGGAGTTTTCTCCCCGGTCAGTTTTTTCTCAGCTCCCACATTGCGATGCTTGCGGCAACGGAAACGTTAAGCGAATCGACGCCGTTCATCATCGGAATCTTAACAACGTAGTCGCATGCGGCAAGCGTCGCAGGCGACAGCCCCTCTGCCTCGTTGCCCATTACGATGGCGAGCTTCTCCGCGGCCTTCAGGCGCGAATCGTCGATGGTGAGGTTGTCCTCCCTAAGCGCCATGGCCGCCGTTACGAACCCTTCGTCGCTTAGCATGCCGATGCCTTTTTCTTTCCACTCAGCCTCGGACCGGCACATGTATGCCCAGGGGATATTAAGTACGTTCCCGACACTGACGCGGATTGATCTTCTGTAGAAGGGATCCACACACGCGGGCGAGAGGATGACCGCATCGATTCCGAGAGCAGCCGCGCTCCGAAAGATTGTGCCGGTGTTCGTGGGATTCTCAACATCCTCAAGAACCATGATCCTCTTCGCATCCTTCAAAACATCACGGTAATCGGCCCTTTTCTTTCGCCTCATTGCACACGAAATGCTTCCCGTCAGCACATATCCGAAATGCCTTCTCACATCATCCGGATTCACGACGTAGACCGGCGCATCGCCGACCCGGTCAGGAATGTCACTGTCAAGCATGTGCTCGGTGCATATGAGACTCAGTGGTTCATATCCCTGATTCAAAGCTATGTTGATTACATTTTTACTTTCTGCAATAAAGATTCCGGGCTCCGGCTCAAAATACCGCAGAAGGTGGACCTCTTTATTTCCTATGTAGATGTCAAGCTCCGGAATCTCAATCGATTCCGGATAAATAATGTTTCGACTCATTCCTATACCTTATCTTGCGTTTCTGAAGCTGTGAAAACAGAATCAGGATCGTTCATATTACTGTCAAAACCCGGCGGTATTACAAATCATCCCTGTTTTTGAAAGACTACCAGAAGTGTCCCGCTTTTGACGCTCACGGAGCTTTCGACTCCGGTAAATTCATTGCTCACGCCGAGAGGAAAAGTATTTTCGAGGCATGCGTTTTTGAGCTCATACCTGAGTCCCTTTTCGAAAACGCCGGTGGATTTATCCGAGAGAGAGAAGACAGATACTATACCGCGATTTGCGGCGCTAAATTCTATCGTGCCGTCAGTGACTGCCGTCAGTACGCTGTTCTTGTCGAAAAGGTAGCCGCGTTTCCCACTCTTTGACAAATATGCGAGAAGCTGAATGTTTGCAATTGTGTGGTCGATGCGCCCGCCCGTCCCGCAGTAGATGTGAAACTCGTCAAAACCTGCCTTCATTCCTTCTTTGACGGCTGCAAGCATGTCCGTGTCATCCTTTTTTGTGCTTAAATGTACAACATTCGCGCACTCTGGGATGTGGCCGAGCGAATCAAAATCTCCGATTGCAATGTCCGGTGCCGTTCCGACCTTTGCAAGGTAGTCGAACCCTCCGTCGGCAGCGATAACAAGATCATCTCTATTCGGCTTAAAATCAAGTCCGAAATTCTCTCCGGACCCGACGACATAACAGATTCCGTTTTTCATATTAATCTCCATTCCGTGGACAAGCCGCGGCACAAACAGTGATGAAAACTCTGCTCTCTTTCACACTAATCTCCATTCCGCCGCCTTTGGTTGGCGGCACAGATAGTGATGAAATGTTTTTTCACACTAATCTCCATTCCGCCGCCTTTGGTTGGCGGCACAGATAGTGATGAAATGTTCTTTCGCACTAATCTCCATTCTGCGGGCAGGCCTCGGCAAATAGTGATGAAAGTTCTGCTGTCTTTCGCACTGCTGCGTTTCACCTGGCGCAGGCGGAAACCCGATTCCCTCAGGCTGCGGGGAGCCTCGCAAACCATCTGCAGCAGTTTGTTAATATCTTAGCACCGCGTGAGGTCATTTACAATAATAATCAGGCGGGAGGCAAATGGAGCGAATCACTAAAAAACTGTGAAAAAATCGAAATTCCGTAACATCTGTTACGGAATTTCAGGATTCTCGGAGCTATTATCTTCCTGTGTTTGGCCAACACTTAAAAATAAACAAAAACTCGCGAGTTGATTTTTAAAATTAACCAGGAGGAAAAGTTATGAAAATGGAATTTTACCGTTGCAGACATTGTGGTCAGATTGTAGCTGTTGTAAAGGGAACGGGCGTTCCTGTAAAGTGTTGCGGAGATAACATGGAGAAGCTCATTCCCGGAGCAATCGACGCTTCGCCCGAGAAGCATGTTCCCGTATATGAAGTGCAGGACGGAAAGGTTGTCGTTACTGTAGGGTCAATAGACCATCCGATGCTTCCTGAGCATTTCATTGAGTGGATAGCAATCGAAACGAAACATGGGAATCAGAGAAAAAGTCTCCTTCCCGGAGCAGAACCCAAGGCCTGCTTTTTTATTTGTGGTGATGATGAAGTTGTTGCTGCCTACGCTTACTGTAACATCCACGGGCTCTGGCAGGCTTAATCGCTGCATTGCGGCAATGAAAGGAAGATATCGGGATGAATATAAACAGTATGTATGAAGGAACACAGACCGCGAAGAATCTTGAAGCTGCTTTTGCCGGAGAATCGCAGGCAAGAAACAGGTACACCTACTTCGCTTCAAAGGCAAAAAAGGAAGGCTATGAGCAGATTGCAGAGCTGTTTCTGAAGACTGCCGACAATGAGAAGGAACATGCAAAGCTCTGGTACAAGGAGCTTTACGGCATCGGATGCACGGCACAGAATCTTGAGACCGCTGCCGACGGGGAAAACTTTGAGTGGACAGATATGTATCACAGCTTCGCCCTGACAGCAGAAAAGGAAGGCTTCTTCGAGCTCGCGGCGAAATTCAGGGGCGTTATGGAGATCGAGAAGCGCCATGAAGCAAGGTATCGTGCACTTCTCGCAAATGTAGAGATGCAGGAGGTCTTCAAAAAGAGCGAAGTAAGAGTGTGGGAGTGCCGCAACTGCGGTCACATCGTTGTCGGAACCGAAGTGCCGGACGTCTGCCCCGTTTGCGAACATCCGCAGAGCTACTTTGAAATTCACGCAGACAACTTCTGAACCACGCAGCATCGACCCGGGGTCGTCTGTTTTGACAAAAGCCGGATGATGAATTGCGAAAAGCCAAGCAGTGCATCACGAAAAGCCGGGCAGTGCATCACGAAAAGCCGAGCAGTGCATCACGAAAAGCCGGGCAGTGCATCACGAAAAGCCAAGCAGTGCATCACAAAAAGGCGGGCAG
>JAZLIL010000048.1:0-11596 GCA_045617405.1 Lachnospiraceae bacterium
AGGGCTTGCCGCTATTAGCGGTGCGAAGCACCCTTTACATGGAATAGCAATGCCGGTAGCATCTAAGCACCAATCCATGAAACTTTTAGCCACAACTGTTACAAAAAGGCTTGACCACTACACCTTGGGTTATCGGAGTAGAAGTCAATTTTTGAAGGAAGTACTAAATCCAATGCTTGAGGTTGGATATATATACAGGGATGGAAAACCAAAATCTCCGATATCGTTAATAAAGATAAAAATTAGCCGGTTTTTTTGCTAAAACCCCGATAGCCCGAATTATCGATTCGTGAACAATTGGGGTCAAGGTTCAAAAATCGGAATCATATCGTCCAATAGAGGCCGAATGAATTCGTTATATTTTTATTTCTGAATAAAAAATGGTATTTTGATGATGGCAAGGCATTACTGGTAAAGGAAAAAGATGCACAAGAAAATACACGATATCGAAAACCAGGGGGGGATATTACAAAACGACTTGAAATACCATTGAGTTCGTGTTAATATATTCAATGACACACGGAAATGCGTAGCAACTTCGGGATGATAGTAGAGGAAATGCGTAGCGGCTTCGCGATGATAGTAGAACGTGCGTATCAGCGGCACACAATGCGATTTGTAATGGAGGATGATACAAATGCAAACGACAAGAAAAACACTTTTCATTGCAGTACGATGCATAGTAATGGCAGTCTTTCTGGCACTCGGTGTGATATTCCTGGCTTCATCGGAGACAGTTCATGCAGGCGGGGATCTTAAGTTTTACCCTTGCAATGGCGATGATTTTCAGACATCAGAGCCGACAACTGATCCCGTATGGGGAGACTATGTCTTTGACGGTTGGTATAATCAGCAGACAGGCGGTGAAAGGTATACAAGCTTTGAGAACCTAATAAACTATTTTGCTCACTGGAAAACGAGCAATTCGAGTAACGCGAACATCGTTCTCACAGAGGGGGTTATAGTTAAAACAGACGGCGTTCATATAGGAAACAGTCAGGAAGCGACATCTCCGGCGTCACTTTCTGCGTTCGGTATTTCCTATGATTCCGCGAGTAATAAACTGACACTAGCTAATGCTGTGATAGACACACAGGAAGGTGTGTACGCTACTTCGAGCGGAAGTTATAGTGCAATGTATATAGACGAAGGTGCGGTCAATACTATCGAGCTTGTGGGCGGGAATGTCATTCGTATAGGCAATGGGACAGATGACCGATGCGGTATCTGTTATAAAAGTACGGGTGATTTGACGGTAAAGCCTGCGACATCGGGTGACGAAAACGCAACGCTGACTGTAATGGCCGGAAACGCGACGGGAACTGTTGGTATTCCAAAATCCTACGGTGTGATGATTGAAAAGAGCGGTAGTTCCTTTATAAATGAGGCGATAATGACTGTTAGCGCAGGCGACACGGGCACGGATGTTGGTCAATCCCACGGTGTGACTGTCAAAGGCGGCAGTATTATAAATAAGGGTGTGTTGACAGCAACTTCCGGCGATGCACAATACTCTTACGCTTTGAGTGCAGTAAAAAATGCCGCAAATTGTGAGGTTAACAATCAAGGAACACTGACCGCGACATCAGGAACTGCGAAAACCAATTCATTTGCGGTTTCAGCAAACAGTGTCACAAATTCCGGTACACTGACCGCAACCGCAGGGGGAACTGTGGATACTTCGGGGACCTCGCGTGGTGTGTATGCCTTCTATAAAGACATCACAAACACCGGCGGAACGATGACATCCTATGGTACAATTGTGGCGGGAAGTGGACATATAATAGCTGCAGACGCAGATGTGACGGGGGCAGCGGATACTTTTACTTCAGGTACAACACAAAGACTGAAGCAGAGCAGCGGCACCGAGCCTATCGTGATAAAAGCATTTAGTCATTCGCATGATGGCGTCAATTTTAAAAAATGGGATAATTCCGACAGTCTCCCTACCGAAGCAGGCAGTTATGTCCTTACTACGGACGTAATACTTTCGGATCAGTGGAACCCCAAAAACGTTAATATTAATCTTTGCCTGAACGGCCATGTAATTAAGCTGGAGGGCGGGTCCCCTAAAACCAATATCTTAGTTGAAGGCGGGAGTACAATCAGTATCTACGATTGTAATAACAGTAAAAAGCATTACTTCACAGTGGATTCGAGCGGCCTTTGGACACTGACAAATGATGAAACCCCAAATGTCATCACAGGCGGTGTCATCACCGGCGGCAAGAGCAATGCCGGTGGCGCAATCTTTCTGAACAATAATGTGAACAGTGAAGGTTACGGTAATGTATTGAACCTTTACGGCGGCAATATTGTCGGGAACAAAATAGATGACACACAAATGAGTTATCGTCCAGAAGAATATGAAGGTGATGGCGGTGCTGTTTATCTTGATGTAAACTCGACATTCAATATGTTTGGCGGAAAAATTGTCGGCAACACTTCGCAAAGAGACGGTGGAGCTGTATTCCTTCGCCCCGGTGCAGCCTTCACCATGAAGGACGGAGTAATCAGTAAAAACAGATCGGGTGAGAGCTGCCGCGGTGGTGCTGTTGCTCTTGGCGGCATGTATGAAGGCAGCGGTGAAATTAAGACCAGAACTTTCAACATGCTGGGCGGTACCATCACTGAAAACACCGCCCAATATGGTGGCGGTGTGTTTGTAGGAAAATATGGAGCTGCCAGCATGTCCGGGGGCAGTATTGCAGGCAATATCGCAATTTTAAATGGCAAAGTCGGCAATGGCGGCGGTGTGGAAATCAACGGCGGTTCGCTTGATTTTAGCGGAGGCGAAATCAGAAATAATGCATCCAACTACGGTGGTGGTGTGGGTGTAAACGCTGGTAGCAAAGAAGAACCTTCCACTTTCATAATGCAAGGCAACAGCGTCATATCCGGTAATGAAGGAATTAATGGTGCAGGCGTATGTGTGCAGGGCACATACTCGTCGTTCAAGATGTCAGGGAACAGTAAGATTACGAATAACAGACCAAAGGATGCTAATATGGGGTGCGGTGTAAGGATTCTTGGCGGAACCTTTATCATGTCCGAAAACAGCAGGATTGCATTTAACGAATCAGCTTCTATGGGTGGCGGTGTTAACTTTACAGGCGGCACGTTCAAAATGCTTGGCGGAAGCATCGAAAGCAACACGGCGAAACAATACGGCGGCGGCGGATTGTATTCAAGTATGGAATTCACCCTCGGCGGTACAGCAAAGATTACAGGTAATGTTTTTGGCGGTACAATTTCAGGCAACACATTGACAGGTGGTACAGCAAACAATGTTTACCTTCGGAAGGAAAGGTACATCACAATCGGTACGGAAGCTGAAGCTCCGACTGCAGGATTCAAGGTGGGAGTGACTACGGAGAATACACCGGCAGACGACACTCCCGTTGCACTTACCTCAAACGGTGCATCAACCGATGTCGGATATTTTGTTCCCGATAAAGCCGACTATGTGGTTAAGTTCGATACAGATCATCTGGTACTTGCGGTAGCACCTCCCGGGTACACTATCGGTGAGCTTCTTGCAACTGTCGGGGACTTCCCGACTGCCGCAGAGAACGGCTGGATTAATGAGAACGGTAATAGAATGTACTCCGGCGGTGGATACCTGAATATATATGTAAGAGCAAATAATAGTACAATGCAAAAAGAGCTTACGACGGTAGTTACACCGTCGGGGAGTGGTTATCTGTATAGTGATGGCGGATATACCTATACTTTTACTGTGGAGAATGACATTTTGGTGAAGGTTACTGTTGAATGCAGTAATGGCAGTGCTGTATACTGTGGAACTTATGCACCGGCCTCCTATACAGTTGCCTTTGATATGAAAGGCCATGGTACACAGGTGGTTCCACAGACAGTTCGGGAAGGTAATACTGCTTCGAAGCCCGCTGATCCTACCGAATCCGGCTGGACTTTCGACGGATGGTACGCTGATGCAGGGCTGACAACGCAGTTCTCATTTGATACACCTATAGCTGATGACATTACGATATATGCAAAGTGGACTTCAAACAGTACGCCCGGCGGAGATCCCGATCCTGCACCCGGACCGGGTCCGGATCCCGCACCGGCACCGAAGCCCGGTAATGCACCTGCAGAGGACTACACCGTTCCTGCTGAGTCAGACAAGGGTTCTATTCAGATAAGTGCAAAGGTAGAGAACGGAATGGCAACGGTTGACGAGATAACCGTAGATACCATTAAGGACAGCATTAATAGAAAGCCTTCGGATGACAAGGATGCGGAAGAGGATTCCGGGAAAGATAAGGATTCGAAGAAGGATAAGAACTCTAAGAAAGACAAGGACTCAAAGAAAGATAAAGATTCTGAAAAGGGAAAAGACGCCAAGGCGGGCAAGGATGATTCATCTGCAGAAGCTGAGGCACCCGTGTCAGTAACCATCGACCTTTCAGGGGCAACGCAGGATGTCTCGGGAGTAGAGCTTTCAAAGAAGTCGGTAGAGAATCTCGCCGATGTTGTAAACGACACTGAGAACAACGTCGAATCCGTAGTCATCAAGATGCATGAGGCAAGCGTTGAGCTTGATGCGAAGACTCTTGAAACACTCCGGGACAGCATGCAGGGCGAGTCAATAAAGCTCGTTGTTGATAAGACAGAAACCGAAGTTATGAACAGCAGCCAGAAGGACGCCCTCGGGAGATATGACGTAACGAGAACCTTCGAGGCATACTTCGAGTCAAACGGTGAAAAGCTTCACAATTTCAACGGCGGAAATGTCATCGTGTCGATAGCGTTTACACCCGAGCAGGGGAAGAAGACAAAGAACTACAAGGTCTACTACATTGATGAAAACGGTAAGCTTCAGAAGCACGCGACGAAATATGAGGACGGCAGGCTGGTATTCGTTACAAGCCATTTCTCGGACTACGTTGTAGTTTACGAAAACGCGAAGGATGTGCTTCTTGCCGAGGCCAAGACAACAAAGAATGGCTTCATAAAGCTTTCATGCAACAAGCTTGAGGGAATCGAAAAGTACGTTGTCTACGGTGCAAAATGCGGTGAGGCATATGAAAAGCTTGGAAAAACAAAGAAAGGTTCTTTCAAAATCAAGAAGCTTGGCGATGCGGCTCTTGTTTCCGGAGAAACATACAAGCTCTATGTCGAGGCATACGATGCCTTTGGAAATAAGACAAAGAGCAAGCCAATCCATTACATAGTCGGAGATACAACCGCAGAGTATGCGAATGTTGAGACAATTACGGCACTTTCAAAAACACTTGAACTGAACGTTGGCGAAAAGGCTGTTACAGGTGCCGAATACACCATGTACGACGGAAAGAAGCATGTATCTGCCGAACACGGCAAGGCACTCAGATTCAAGTCAAACTGCCCCGATGTTGCCAGGGTCTCAAAGGACGGAACCGTAACGGCAAAGAGCGAAGGAACGGCCGTAATCTTTATCCAGGATGTTGGCGGCAAGTGGTGCCGGGTAGAAGTAACCGTAAAAGAAAAGTAAAAGAATATGTAAAAATGATAAATTCCCGCCGGCAGAGTGAAAGCTTCGCCGGCGGGGATTTTCAATTAGAGTGCGCTCAATGGAAACTCGCCTGTGAGAGATTATGTAAGTCACCGCTTGCTTACGGTGCAACGGTCGAAGGGAGCGAAGCTCCCGTGAAGCAGGAAGCACGTGACTTTAGTCATGTGAGGTTCACGCAGCCATCTCTCGTCTCTTTTCCTACTTGCAGCAAGGTACCGGGTATTCGTTCCAAATCTGTTCTATGCGTTCAAGCTCATCGGAGGTAAACTGCTTTGAAGAGGTGACCATGCAGTTTTCCTTGATTTGCGATGACTTCGAGGCTCCAATCAAAACGCTTGTTACCACATCGTCACGAAGCACCCAGTTGAGAGCCATCTGTGCAAGCGTTTCGCCTCGTTCTACTGCGATAGAATTGAGCTTTTTAAGCTGTTCTATTCTCTGTGGCGTGAGTACGTCAGCCTGAAGGTAGCGACCGTCCTTCCTTATTCTCGAATCTTCCGGGATGCCTTTTATATACTTGTCCGAAAGCACACCCTGTTCAAGCGGACTGAAGGTTATGATTCCCTTTCCGTCTTCAAAAGCTGCCTGCTTGAGGCCGTTGTGTTCAACGGTGCGGTCAAAGAGCGAGTAGCGAACCTGATTTATCACGAACGGGCAGTTAAGTCTCGAAAGAATTGCGGCGGCTTCTCGCATAGTCTTTCCGTCGTACCTTGAAAGTCCGACGTAGAGTGCTTTCCCGCTGTGAACAGCCTCTGCAAGAGCACCCATTGTCTCTTCGAGCGGAGTGTCGGGGTCCGGACGATGGTGGTAGAAAATGTCCACATAATCTAGCTTCATGCGTTTAAGGCTCTGATCGAGGCTTGCAAGAAGGTACTTGCGGCTTCCGTGGTCGCCGTACGGCCCCGGCCACATGTCATATCCTGCCTTTGTACTGATAATCAGCTCATCCCTGTATGACTTCAGGTCGTCGTTTAATATCTTCCCCAAATTGCTCTCTGCACTGCCATAGGGCGGCCCGTAGTTATTTGCAAGGTCAAAGTGCGTGATGCCGTTGTCAAATGCCGTAAAGAGCAGGTCTTTCATATTCCGAATGTCGCATGTATCGCCGAAGCTGTGCCACAGCCCGAGGGAAACTCTCGGAAGCTTAAGACCGCTCTTTCCGCAGCGGTGATAGGTCATGCTGCAATCATAGCGGTTCGCGGATGCGGTGTAACGGATTGCGTTATTGCCGGCATCGGTAGTACGATGCAGGTCATCATCTGATGCCGGTGAAACGGAAGAACTGCCGTCAGAGTTTTCCTTTGCGGCGTCCTCAAAGGGATTGTCACTAAGGTCAATGATGATCTTCTTTTCGATAAGGCTTCCGTACTGCTCCTTCCACCTGATGTGCCACTCACAGCTGTCGTAGGCGGGCAGGGCGCTTTCGTCCATGTCCAGCTCAATCATCAGGTCGTACCGGTTGTCTCTTGCGATACAGTTTTCGATGAGGCGGACATCTCTGATTCCGTCGATTTCCTTTGTTTTTAAGAACAGCGACAGGATGTCGGGATACATCGCTCTTACGCTTTCTTTGGTCACATTTCCGTTCCATTTTACGATTATGCAGTGCCTCATTTTTCCCTCCTTTTATATGAAAATCACCTGCCCTTGTCGGGACCGGGTAGTTTTGCCTGCGCAGCAGGTTTTCTTGGCTGCCTTTGTCGGGGCCGGGTAGTTTTGCCTGCGCAGAAAGTTTTCCTGGCTGCCCTTGTCAGGGCCGGGCAGTTTTGCCTGCGCAGCAGGTTTTCTTGGCTGTCGTTGTCGGGGGCGGGTGGTTTTTGCAATGTCTGACAAGCTTCTGAATCTGCCGGTAATCCATGTGAAATTCGAGTTAATCCGGTTTGAGCTTATCTGTTGAAATGACGGTGAGACAGGTGTTGTCCACAGAAAACCTGATGTTGAAGCCTGCGTAGGTCAGTCCGTATTCCCGACTTGCATTACAAATGTAGTGCGGCCTAGGATCCTCACTGAGAATGGCTGCAGCAGCGCTTCTTTTCTCCTCGGGAAGCTTTTCAAGAAGTGCTTCCGGAAAGATGACCTTCAGCCTGTCGTTTTTATGAATACCGGCGAAGCCCTCAAGAGCTTCGGGGTGAGAATCGGTATAGGCGATGTAGGGCTTGATGTCGAAGATTGGCGTGTTGTCACGCTGATCAATGCCTGAAACTGTCAGGACAGGCCCGCTAGGGGTGTTTAACTCCACCTTCTCAAGCCGTACACAGGAAAGCCCGAGTGGATTAGGCCGGAATGGTGAGCGAGTGGCAAAAACGCCTCTTGTTTCGTTGCCGCCGAGCCTTGGCGGGCGCACAGTCGCACTGAGGGTATCGCGCGATGTGTCCTCAAAATGCCAGATCAGCCAGAGGTGAGAGAACTCCCCGATTCCTTTCAGAAAAGCAGGATCCCGGAATTCCGGTTCAAAGACAACGTATCCTAAAAGTTCCGGAACAACGCCGCTCTGACGAGGCAGACCGAATTTTTCAGGAAAATCTGTGTGAATGTGAGCAATAGGCTTCAATTCGAGTGACACGAAAATGTACCTCCTCTGCTTGAATTTTGTCACAGAGAGTGTGAAAAGTCAATCTGTTAGGTCCGGCCTGTTTTTCAAAAAATAAAAAACGGTGACCCCACGTCACCGTTTTTTAATTACCCAACCTACTACTGTGAAAAAGCAGTTCATCTATTAGTTGTATGATACCACATTCAAAACGAGTCGGTTCATCATGGGATGAATCGACGCAAAATCGTCATGAAACGACATAAATGATGCCTGGCAACAAACAAAATCGTCATGAAACGACATAAATGGTGTCTGGTAACAAACAAAATCTGCAATTGCGGCAGTTCGGAATGCTGTTTTTCCTGCCTAATCTGCTTTTTGGCCCTTTATATTCATGAGGAAGGACTCAACCTTGGACTTTCCCTCGGGAGTTACGGGGCGGATCCACTTGCCGGAATACATGTGGCGCTGCATGATAATGTATCTGATCGGCTCGTCAATGTAGCCGCTAGCAAATACAAGAAGGAACGGTGCGTCAACCAGCTTCCAGAGAATAAGCATCGTGGGAAGAATCAGCACATACATAAACACAATCTCGAGAACCGTTCCTGTTGTCGAGTCGCCCGCCGACCTGTAGGTATCGTTCATGCACCAGTTGCCCATCCTGATGATGCAGGCAACGCCGTAGATGACAATCAGTCCGGTTGCGTAGTCAAATGACAGATTTGACAGGCCCATGACGTGGAACAGCGGTGTATGGACAGCAAATACGAGCAAAACGATGAATGCGACAACCCCCTGGCAGAGGTAGATCAGACGCTTTGCACGCTCATATGCGATGTCGAGATCTCCCGAGCCCACAAATTTCCCTACAAGTACCGTTGCTGCGTTTGAGAATCCTGAGAAGAATCCGATTATCAGTCCCTCTATTGTCCGGAACACTGCGACGGCCGCAATCGCCTCCTCCACCTGATGCCCGAGCACAATGTTTATGACAAGCGTGGCGATGCCGAGAAACAGCTCATTGCAGATAATCGGGAAGCACTTTTTAAAGAAAAGCCTGATAAATTCAGCATCCCATTTAAAATGCCCGCTGAAGGCAAAAACGTAGGGGTTCTTAGACCTGACGGCGTAGATAATTATCACCGCAAGATTGACGAATGCCGCAATTGTGGTTGCACACGCCGCACCTCTGATGCCCATTGCCGGAGCACCAAGATTGCCGAATATGAACACCCAGTTAAAGAAGATGTTTGAGGCAACAGATACTATTGAAGCCACAAGCGGTGCAACTACTTTCTCAGTTGAGCGCAGAAGCGTTCCGATGGCTATCGAAAAGACCTGCATCGGGTACGCAAAACCGACAAACCGGAGATACGAAACGCCGATGTCCCTGACAGCCTGTTTATCTGTGTACATCATCATCACCTGCGGAGCAAAGAACAATGCCGCCAGGCAGAAAACGATGGATACGAACATCAGGCAGGATGTTGTCAATCCGTAAGCTTTCTTCAGACTCTTGTGATCACCGTTTCCCCAGTACTGGCTGAAGAACAGCATGCCGCCGCCGACAAAGCCCCAATAGCATGAAAACATCAGCATAGAGAACTGGGCGCAGAGTCCGACTGCAGCAACATTGATCTCACCGAGAGACCCTATCATCATTGTATCTACCATACTGCCGGTCGTTGTCAGAAGGTTCTGAACAGCGACAGGAATCGCGATTGCACAGACTCTCTTAAGAAAATCCGGCCAGTCAAATCTTTTTTTCATATACATCTCCACACCTGCAAAATGACGCAAAACGGGAAAGAGCAGAAGCCGTTTGTACAAATGGTGTTTACATTCTGTTTACGATGTGTCCGGGCCTTTCGCCGGCTTCTATCTTTGCGATGTCGTCCCATAGCATGATGAAACCGCGAACAAAGGACGATTTTGTTATTCCGCCGATGTGGCAGCTGAGGAGAAGCTTGTCGGCAAGCTCACCGCTTGCTGAAGCGATGGGATTGTCCTTTGTTACAGGCTCGCCTGCTATGCAGTCGAGGCCTGCACCCGCAAGCTGCCCGTTTCTGAGGGCGTCCAGGAGGGCTTCCGAATCAACCAGTTCGCCGCGAGCGGTGTTGATGAGGTAGGAACCCTTCTTCATTTTCCCAAGGAAGGCACTGTTGACGCATCCTGCAGTATCGGTGGTGACGGGAATATGAAGACTTACGATGTCACTTTCGGCAAGAAGTTCATCGAGTGAAACGTACTTAACTCCGTATTCTGCTTCAATGCTCCCGGAAGCCCTGAAAACATCGAAGTACTGTACCTTTGCACCCATCAGGATGAGTATTTTCGAAAGAACTTTTGCGATGTCGCCAAAGCCGTAGAGTCCGACCGTACAGTCAGCAATCTCCCTTAGAGTGCCGTTAAGCATGTGACTTTCTTTAACGGTTATCTGATTCCCTTCGTGAACTGCACGGTTTCCCGGGGCAATTCCCTTTAAGAGGCCAAGCATGAGAAGCAGTGCCTGCTCGGCTACGGCCGAAGCATTCATTCCCTTGCAGTTGCAGACAAAAACGCCCTTTTCTTTTGCGGCGTTAATGTCAACTCCCTGAAAACCGACGCCGTCCGAATGTATCATTTTAAGCCCGGGCAGAGAATTGATGACATCTGCCGATACCTTTCCCATGGCGTCGACAATAATTACCTCGGCATCCCTGCCTGCCGCAATCTTTTCTTCATCTGTAGAATTCACAGAAACATATGTGATATTATGTGAATTGTAAATTTCGTGAGGGGTCATTTTCTCGAGACGTCCCTCTTTTTCTATTGCTAGGATATTCATTATCTTCTCCGTCCTGTCAGCGAGTTTATGTACACTGATACAGTATACTACTTAAAATACCGTTTGTCACCGTGATCTGCGATAATGCCCGTTATTTTCTGATGAACAATTTTAAATGCCGCTTGTCACGGCAATCCGCGATATTGGCCGATAACTTTCTGAAAGACAGTTTTCGCGCATCGCTCAACATAGTTTTCTTATTATACAAAACCACCACAATCCCGTGGAGTGAGACTGTGGTGGGAGCGGAGCCTGGAGAAAGTCAGACTCCTACGTGGGTAGCAAACTTTTCCTGAAATTCGAGATTGAGAGGCTCGCCTGCTTCCTTCTGCTTCTTTGCCAGAAGTGCCTTTGCAGTGTAAAGACCATACTGCTTTTCTTCGCAAAGTGCCTTGTAGGAAGGATCCTTTGCTTCAAATTTGGCGTTTCGTGGAAGCGGAACATTCTGATCAACCAGAATGTCCTGGACCTTGCGGATGTCAACGGAATGAGCCGTTGATCCGTCTGCAACTGCGACTGTGGCCGCAACTCCGGCTGCCTGACCTGTTCCGATGCACTGGGGAATGAGATCGAGCCAGTCGATTGCTACGCCGTCTGCCGAGAAGTGTCTTCCTGCTACGATGAGGTTTTCGACTTCCTTGGGAAGAAGGGACCTGTAGGGAATCTCAACAGGACCGCAGTCGTTTATCTGACAGATTGTTGAATGCCATGCGAT
>JAZLIL010000049.1:0-9603 GCA_045617405.1 Lachnospiraceae bacterium
CTTCGCGAGACTACTTCGCAGATCGTTGAAGCAGTTCACAGCGTATTAGAGAAGACTCCCCCCGAGCTTGCTGCAGATATTGCAGACAGAGGAATCGTTCTTACAGGCGGCGGATGCCTTCTGTACGGCCTTGATTCACTCATCGAGGAGAAAACGGGGATCACTACTATGGTAGCTGAGGACCCCATGACAACTGTAGCTATCGGAACAGGTAAATATGTTGTGTTCTTAAGCTCCGGGAGATAGTCTGCTTTCCGGAGTGGGAAAGAAAGGCAGCTTATGTTAAGAAGCTTATACACAGCCTGGACAGGCATGTACAACGAACAGAAGAGGCTGGATGTTATTTCAAATAATATGGCCAATTCTACCACCGTAGGCTATAAGAAGGAGGGAGTTACATCCCAGTCCTTCGATGAAATGCTGACCATTAAAATCAGGGATGAGTCCGCCAACTGGAAAAAGCAGGTTATCGGCGACATGAGTCTCGGTGTTAAGGTCGGTGAGGTCTACACGGACCATACCCAGGGTGCTGTAAGAGAAACGGGCAATACCTACGATATGGCTCTGGACGGACCCGGCTTCTTTACCGTAGCCGTTACGGATAACGCGGGAAATGTTCACACCCGCTACACAAGAGACGGTAATTTCCACATGAGGGCCGACGGAATGATAACCGATGAGGACGGGAATCGTCTTCAGGCTGACAACGGGGACCTCATTGTGGATGTTAATACTCACGACGTTGTCATCACCTCTGATGGCGGCGTTTATGAAGACGGTGTTCTCACAAACACTCTTCAGATTGCCGATTTTGAGGACTACGATTATCTCAAAAAGTTTGGCGACACCTATTATGAACCTGTTGACGGTGCAGCTTCCAAAAATTTCACGGGCTTTGTAAGACAGGGCTTTATCGAGCAGAGTAATGTTAATGTTGTCAAGGAAATGGTCGATATGATTGCTATAACACGAGCTTACGAATCGAACCAGAAGGTCATTCAGACAATGGACAAAACACTTGAACTTGCCACCACTTCGGTAGGTAAGATCGGCTGATAAAGAAGGGAGTACAGATGCTCAGATCTCTTTGGACAGGTGCATCGGGAATGATTGCCCAGCAGACTAATGTCGACAACATCGCGAACAATCTTGCCAATGTCAACACGACAGGTTACAAGAAAATAACCACTGAATTTTCAACGCTTCTCTATCAGAAGCTTCAGACTACGGTCACGGATAAGAACGGCGACCCGAAGCCCGTAATGGGGCAGGTTGGTCTCGGCGCGAGAGTGGCCGGTCTTTCTACGAGGTTTTCACAGGGTATTCTCACATCCACAGAAAATGACTTTGATTTTGCAATTGAGGGAAAGGGCTTCTTCAGCGTACAGATGCCCGACGGCAGTGTGGCCTACACAAGAAACGGCACGTTTGCCACTTCAATGACTGCAGATGGCGGAGTTGCGCTTTCAACTTCAGACGGCTACCCTGTTCTTGATACGTCGGGAGCACCGATTGTTCTCGGACCAGAGTATCCGGTCGGAGAACTCGATGTCGATAACATTGGCGAATTGTGGTATCCAAACAAGAGGCTTAAGACGAGTCCCGATGATGAGGGCGTCCTGATGTGGCCTGAGTATCCGGAAAACCAGATGGTTGATCTCGGTATCCGGATGAGCATTGTCCAGTTCAACAATCCCGCAGGTCTCAATAAGCTTTCGGGCAGTTTATATGGCGAAACGGAGAATTCCGGCGGACCGAGACTTGAGAGCGAAGACGGTTATCTGACGGGCAGTAAGATTATCCGCAGGTATGTTGAGGGCTCGAACGTTCAGACTGTTGACGAGGTTGTCAACCTGATTGTTGCACAGCGTGCATATGAAATGAATTCGAAGGTGGTGTCGGCATCAGATGAGATGATGCAGCAGGCGAACAATCTCAGAAGCTGATTGGTGGCAGCATAATGCGAAGGATTGAGGCAGAAAGGAACTAAGCCCGTAAAAAACGCGGCGAAAGGCGGCAGACATGATTGATGCAATGAATTTTGGAAATACGGTATCAAATGTTCTCGGAGATTATCAGGCGAAGTCTGCCGCACAGGAAAAGAAGCTTGAGTCGACGCTTTCAAAGGATTTGAGCGGAGCTTCCGATGAAGAACTGATGGAGGCAGCTAAGAGCTTTGAGTCCTATTTTGTCGAGAAGGTCATGAAGAGCGTCAAGGAGGCACTTGTCCCGAAGGACGAGGATGAGGACAATAAATACCTCGATATGTTTGGTGACAATCTCTATCAGGAGTACGCAAAGATGATTACGGACAGAGGAGATCTCGGAATCGCAAAACAGCTTTACGAATCCATGAAAAACCAGTATCGCGGGAACATTGACAGCGGGGCTGACAGCTGATTTTCGTAAAAGCACTTGTATAGGGAAATTTGATGGAACAACTTGAAGGTACAATCGAGAGCATCATTTTCAGAAATCCTGATAACGGATATACTGTTTTTGAGGTAACGGTCAAGGGCGAAAAGGAGTCAATGACCTGTGTTGGAAAAATTGTAAATGTGGATGCGGGTGAGTATGTAAGGCTTTTGGGAAACTACACCGAGCATCCTGTGTATGGCCGGCAGTTTGCCGTGGAGACCTGTGACGCAGCGGTTCCCGCGGATGCGCTGGCCTTTGAACGTTATCTGGCATCCGGAGCGATAAAGGGAATCGGCAAGGCAATGGCGGCGAAGATTGTTAAGTACTTTGGCGACGAGACCTTCGAGATTCTAGAGCACACACCCGAGCGTCTTGCCGAGGTCAGGGGAATAAGTGAACGGATGGCAGCATCATTTGCCGCACAGTTTGACGAAAAGCGCGAGCAGCGCAATGCCATGGTTTTTCTCGGGCAGTACGGGATTGGCAACAGTCTTGCCGTAAAGGTCTACGAGCGATACGGAGCCCGTCTTTATGAAATAATCAGAAACAATCCCTACAGGCTTGCGGAGGATATCAACGGTGTCGGGTTTAAGACAGCCGACGAGATAGCCGCAAGGGCAGGAATCAGCTTAAACAGTGAGAACAGAATCAGGGCAGGTCTTCTGTATGTAATGCAGCTTGGAAATCAGTCAGGTCACACATATCTTCCGGAGAACATCTTTGTCGATGAAAGCTGCAGGATTCTTGGTGTTGCGTGGGAGCAGGTGCTGCCGCTTCTTTCGGGAATGCTTCTTTCAAGACATCTGATCTTGCGCGAATACGGCGGGGAGAGACACATCTACAGTGCACCCTTTTATTTTATGGAGCTAAATTGCGCAAGAATGCTTTCCGATCTTGATATTCGTGCAAAGATGTCAAAGGAGGTTCTTCAAAAAAAGGTTGAGCGAGTAGAAGCCGAGCTGAAGCTGTGCCTTGACAAAATGCAAAGGCTGGCTGTGGCGGAGGCTGCACTTAACGGAATCTTTGTCCTGACGGGAGGACCCGGAACAGGAAAGACAACTACGATAAACGCGCTTATCAGATTTTTTGAGAACGAGGGCATGGAGGTTTTGCTCGCGGCACCCACGGGACGTGCGGCAAAGAGAATGAAGGAGGCGACGGGCAAAGAGGCATCGACTATTCATCGACTTCTCGGGGCAACGGGGTCTTCAGAGGATTCCGGAGCTGTAGTCTTTGAACGTGACGAAAATTCGCCGCTTGAGGCGGACGTTATCATAATCGATGAGATGTCGATGGTTGACATTTCCCTGATGAATTCGCTTTTGAAAGCCGTTCCGGTAGGAACAAGGCTTGTAATGGTCGGAGATGCAAACCAGCTTCCGTCGGTCGGACCGGGGAATGTTCTAAGGGATATCATAGCATCCGGACGTTTCAGCGTTGTGAGACTCGAGACTATCTTCAGACAGGCCGAGTCAAGCGACATAGTGAAAAATGCCCACAGGGTCAATGCCGGCGAGCATATTAATCTCAATAACAATAAGAATTCAGGTGACTTTTTCTTTCTTCCAAGGGAAAACGTCTCTGTAATAGCGGAGTCAATTGTCTATCTGGTTTCGAAGAAGCTTCCGCCTTATGTCAAGGCGAGACCGTTTGACATTCAGGTACTGACACCCACGAAGAAGGGTGAACTCGGCGTTAGCGGTCTCAATACCCTTCTTCAGAAGAATCTCAATCCGCCTGAGGATGGAAAACCGGAAATCGAAGCCCACGGAGTGACCTTCCGTGAGGGCGATAAGGTCATGCAGGTAAAGAACAACTACCGTATGTCCTGGGAGGTGCGAAATCGCCGCGGGATTCCGGTTGACAGTGGTCAGGGCGTATTTAACGGTGATATGGGTATGATTTTCAGGATTAATAAGTTCTCACAGACTGTTACTGTGCTTTTTGATGACGAAAAGTATACAGAGTACGGGATGAGCGATCTTGATGAGCTTGAGCTTGCCTATGCGATTACTGTTCATAAGGCACAGGGCAGTGAATATCCGGCTGTTGTGATGCCGGTACTTGCGGGGCCGGAGGTACTGTTCAACAGAAATCTTCTCTATACTGCAATCACGCGAGCAAAAAAGTGCGTAACTATTATCGGTAGTGAGCGAAGAGTTGATGCCATGATTGATAACGGAAACGAGCAGAAGCGGTACTCGGGCCTGAAAGAATGCTTAGAAGAACTACACTAACTGACATTTTTGGGCTTGATTAGTTATTTATCAAAAAAGGACTTTTCTTTTGATAAAGTATGGTATATAATTGCAATACTATGGATTATATACTAGGTTTTGTATTCCCAAGGCAATGCCCGATTTGCGAGGATGTTGTCATTCCCAAAGGAAGGTATTGCTGCCCGGAATGTGAAGCAAAGCTGCCGTTCATCACAGGCAGCACCTGTTTCAAGTGCGGAAGGATCCTCGAGGAGGACGAAGCTGAGTACTGTACGAGGTGCAAGACAGGAGCACATCATTACAGCCGCGGATTCGTGCCCTTCACCTACAGCGGAGAACTCAGGCGTGCTATGGAAAAGCTTAAGTTCAACTATAGGAAAGAGTATGCTGATTTCTTTGCCGATGAAATAATCGCCAGGTTCGGCAGTGATTTAAGGCAGTCAGAGCTTGAGGCACTTGTTCCGGTTCCGGTCCATTCGTCAAGGCTTAAGAGTCGCGGCTACAATCAGGCAGAGGAGATTGCAAAAACTCTCTCGCGGATGCTTGAGGTACCGGTCGACACGGGGCTGATCGGAAGAATTAAAAAGACACTGCCCCAGAAGGAACTTGATGAGTCGGAGCGTTTCAGTAATCTTAGGAATGCTTTCGGCCCGCTTTGCAAAGCGGATGAGGTGCATTACAAAAGGGTTGCTGTTGTTGATGATATCTACACCACAGGCAGTACAATTGAAGCCTGTACACTGATACTAAAGGAGCTTGGAATCAGCGAGGTGTATTTCATATGTGCCTGTATAGGCAAGTGCTACTAAGGAAGGATTGGTGAGTTTTTATGGAAGTAAGAAGCTGCAGACAATGTGGAAAGTTGTATAACTATCTTGGACAGTCAACACCCTTTTGCCCTGCTTGCATGAAGAAGCTTGAGGAGAAATTCCAGGTTGTTAAGCAGTACATTAAGGATAATCCCTCAGCTAATATTCAGACAGTTGCCGATGAGACAGAGACTACGGTCAAGACTATCAAGCAGTGGGTTCGTGAGGAAAGACTTACATTTGCGGAAGGTTCTCTTGTAGGTCTTGAATGTGAGAGCTGCGGTGCAATCATTCTTACAGGGCGTTTCTGCGACAAGTGTAAGAACAAGGTTCACAATGAAATCACTCAGGCCGGAAAGAGACCTGTTATTGCGCAGCCTAAGAAGCCCGACAAGGACAACCCGAGAATGAGATTTCTTGATCAGAACTAGGATTACTTCTGTTTTATAAAGTGAGGTGAGTGTCATCGAGTTGGACAAGTCAGTAGTTGAAAATGTTATGAGCGATGTCTTTACCCGCGTCACGAAGACGCTCACGGGGATTGACGTCAGTATTAACAGCGGAAAGAGTAAACGAATCACGAGACCTTTGTCGGCAGTCATTCTTTCAAAAGGTGTTTTTGCATCCAAGTCAATTTGTGTTTTTTCAAGGGGCTTTATGGAGGCTGTCACAAAGCGGATGAATATTCCGTCAGATGCATCCGATGAGGATGTGCAGCTGTACTTTAAAGAGTACCTGAACATTACTTACGGAAGGATTATTTCGTCACTTAACGGAGTACTGAAACGACCTTCGCGATTTCTTATACCTGTGATTATTCCCGGTGTGTACAAGGAGAGCTTTCCAAACAGTCTTTCAAATTTCTGCGAAATCACTCTTCACTGCGAATTCGGGGATATGAAAATCACTACAGCCTATGAAGTGCTCCCTGAGCATTCAAATAACTAGAGAAAGGCAGATTGATATGAAGAAGATATTAGTAATTGATGACTCACCTTTTATTGCAAAAGAGATAGAAGATATTCTCAGGGAAAAGGATTATGAAGTAATCGGTCATGCCAGAAACGGTGAGAGCGGCATCGATATGTACAAGGAGCTTAAGCCCGATGCTGTGACTCTCGACATCATCATGCCCGGCATCGACGGAATTGAGACGGCAGGACAGATTTTAAAGGCTGACCCTGAGGCAAAGATTGTTATGCTCAGTTCTCTTTGCGATTACGATACACTTCAGGAAATCAAGGACATCGGACTCAAGCACCTCGTTGCAAAGCCTATCGAGGCCGATCAGCTTATCGAAGCGCTTGAGGATGTACTTTCATAAACAATTACAGCTGGACTTTCTTTCCTTTACCGCCGCGCTTGTTGAACTTAATTTTCTTTGCACTGATTGTTTTTCCGTTAACGGTGAAGTCTGCACCGGAATCGGCGAGGAATGACGCGAAGACAACGAAGTCGCCTTCGTCGAGTGTGATGCCGCGGACGCCGCGTCCGGTCTTTTTCATTTCAACAAGTTCGGTAATCGGGAAACCGAGCGACAGCCCTTTCTTTGTGAGAACGACTATCTTACCGCCGCCGGAGATGACTTCGGAGGCGGTAAGTGCGTTTACGGCAATTACTTCGTCGCTGTCATCAAGCTTTGTTGAGGCAATAACTGTGCGATTGGTTTCAAATTCCGCACCGGATACGAGCTTTACGTAACCGTTCTTTGTCGCAAAGAAGAGCATTGACTCAAAAAGATCTGCGAATGCCGCGTAGGAAACAGCTTCTTCATTGTCGAATTTGCAAAGGGCGTGGATGAGGGTTCCCTTGTCCTTGAGCTTTTGCTTCGGAATCGATGAAAGCTTTATCTGGTAGAGATTTCCCTTATTTGTGAAGATACACAGCTTGTCCGTGTTCTTTGTCTTAATGATGTACGTAAACTCCGCAAGACTCTCGCCGGCTGCCTTTGAAATACTTGCCGCATCAACGCTCTTTGTGTAGCCGAAGCGGTCGATGAGCACGTAGAGCTCTTCTTCGCGGAATTCTTCAACATATTTAGCCTGTGAGGCGTCACACAAAATGGTTCTTCGCTCACGACCAAACTCTTTGAGGTAGTTTTTGAGACGGTCTTTGATTACCTTGTCAAGCGCTTTTCGATCTGAAAGAATCCTTCTGTAGAGAGCAGCGTTTTCCTCGAGCTTAGAGCTTTCTTCGTACAGCTTGTTAAGCTCGAGTCCGATGAGGCGTACGAGCGGCATTGCAAGAATTGCATCGGCCTGAGCTTCCGTGAAATCAAGCTTGAAGGCGGCAATTCTTGAGGCTTCCGATTTGAATTTAATGTCGGAAACATCACCGTCGATGAGACAAGCCTTTGCCTGCTTCACGGAAGTACTTCCTCGAAGGATTTCGATAATCAGATCGATTATATCAACAGCACGGCACAGTCCCGAAAGGACCTCAAGACGTTTCTCGGCTTTTTCGAGCAGATGCTTGTGTTCTCTTGTACAAAGCTCCTCCTGAAAGGAGATGAACTCCTGAAGAATGCTCTTCAGATTGAAGGTGTAGGGCTGCTGCCCCTTGACAGCAAGCATATTTACCGCATAGGTGTCTTCAAGGCCTGACTTTTTGAAGAGACCGTTCAGCAGGTTTTCTATATTTCTGTCTTTCTTGACTTCGATGACAATTCGCACGCCGTCCTTTGAGGACTCGTCACGTACATCGTAGATTTCGTCGAAAACCTTGTCCTTTGTGAGAAGCATCAGATTTTCAACAAGCTTGCCTTTACTGCCGGCTGCCGTGAATGGAATTTCTGAAACGATGATGTTCTTCCTTCCGCCGTCGCTGTTTTCAATTTCGGTCTTTGCACGCACACGAAGGCGGCCTTCACCTGTCTCGTAGATGGCGCGGATTTCAGATGCGTTTGTAATCATACCGCCGGTGGGAAAATCGGGACCGGGGATGTACTTCATCAATTCGGAGATTGTAATGTCGGGGTTGTCCATGCAGGCGATAACGCCATCGATGACTTCTCCGGGGTTGTGCGGCGGGATGTTTGTGGCCATTCCGACTGCGATACCGGTTGTGCCGTTGATGAGAAGATTGGGCAGCATGGCAGGGAGCACCGTCGGCTCCTGTTCGCTGTCATCAAAGTTGGGCATAAACTCAACGAGACCCTTGTCAAGGTTTGAGAGCATAGTCATGGCGCCTTTTGAGAGCCTGGCCTCCGTGTAACGCATTGCGGCGGGAGAATCGCCGTCAAGTGAACCGAAGTTGCCGTGCCCGTCGATGAGCGGGATGGACAGAGAATAATCCTCCGACATGTGTACGAGAGCCTCGTAGATAGAGGAATCACCGTGAGGATGATACTTACCCATTGTGTCACCGACGATACGCGCACTCTTACGGTGGGGCTTGGTGCTTTCAAGACCGAGTTCGCTCATCGCGTAGAGGATACGCCGCTGGACGGGCTTGAGACCGTCACGTACATCGGGAAGCGCTCTTGAGATGATGACGCTTATTGCATAGTCTCTGTAGGAGTTTTTCATCTCCTCCGAAAAATCAAGTTGAACGTAGTTTTCCGGGACAACCGGATCTGACTTTTTAGCCATAGTTTTCTCCATTTATCATATGAAAGGTTATGAGATATCGACAGTCGCGTTCCCGGCTTCTGACATGATGAATTCACGCCTCGGAGGTACATTCGCCCCCATGAGCAGACTTGTGACTTCATCGGCCTCGATTGTATCGCTCAAATCAATCCTTGCGAGAACTCTTTGCTTCGGGTCGAGCGTTGTTTCCCACAGCTGACCGGCATCCATCTCGCCAAGACCTTTGTATCGCTGCAGTGACAGGATTTTGTTTCCCTGCTTTCTGAATTTTTCAAGCTCAAAGTCGTTAAAAATGTACTTCGATTCCTTTTTCTTCCTGCCCTTCGGGTCTGTCTTCTCGTACTCGGCCTTATAGAGCGGCGGAAGACCGCGGTAGATTTTACCCTCCGTGATGAGACCCGGCATAAACCTGTAGAAGAAGGTGAGAAGAAGAGTACTGATGTGTGCTCCGTCGACATCGGCATCCGTAAGAATGATTATCTTGTCGTAGCGGAGCTTTTTTATATCAAAATCGTCTCCGATGCCGCATCCGAAGGATGCAATCATCGATTTGATCTCATTGTTGAC
>JAZLIL010000050.1:0-6073 GCA_045617405.1 Lachnospiraceae bacterium
CTAATATTACTTAAATAAATCGTCTAAAATTCTTCCTTTTCTCTATATCTTCCTATCACATTGTTTATACTATCATTCTTAATGGCGGCCGTCAAACTGCTTTTTAACGTTTCAAGGCCGCCATTAATGTTGATTTAGAAATCGGATTTTTTCCGTACCATCTTATATTACCAAATAATGAGGATTTGTATATATGCAATATGTAAAAAGACGGCCGTAGCCGCCTTAAGATTTTGTTAGAATAATTCGAATGCTGTGAACTCCCGGCCATCGTAACATTTATAAAAAACGACCTGTGGAGAAAAACCCCGCAGGCCGCATATTTACGGCATTTCTATTCGTTTTTGTTACCAATTGCCTCCACATCATACGGCGTGGCCTGATAGACGTAATATCTGCGAAAGCTACAAGCCGTGTCAGATGGAATAATTGGGTCCGGTGGGAGCTTGCTCACACAAGGACACATTTATAACATCTGATAGGGCGCCAGCCCGCGAACGAGAAAACGTCAGTTTTCGAGTCACGGCTTGTTGCCAATAGAATCGACGTCGTAAGGTGTAGCTTGGTATACGTAATAATTCAGCCAGTTTGAATACATTGCGTTTGAATGAGCTCTCCATGTAAGAAGAGGTTTCTCGGAGGGATCGTCGTTGGGATAGTAATTCTTCGGAATGTCAATCTCAAAACCCTTTTCCACGTCACGCCTGTATTCTTTGTCAAGCGTGAGCCTGTCGTACTCAAAGTGCCCAAGGACGAAAAACTGTCTTCCCTCCTCCGCCATAACGAGAAGAACACCTGCCTCATCGCCCTCGGCAAGAATAGTAAGGCGCTCATCATTCTTAATCTGCTCTTCCGAAACCGATGTATAGCGGGAATGAGGTGCAAGGAAAACATCATCAAATCCTCTGACAAACGGCTCCTTACGCTTGTGGATTCTGTGCTCGAAAATGCCGAAGAGCTTCTTGTCCAGATCGATTTTGTCAATACCGTAGTGATAATAGAGTCCGGCCTGAGCACCCCAGCAGATGTGAAGCGTTGAGGTCACATTAGTCTTTGACCAGTCCATGATTTTCTTGAGTTCGTTCCAGTATACAACCTTTTCGAAATCAAGCTGTTCCACAGGTGCTCCGGTAATAATCATACCGTCAAACTTCCTGTTCTTGACATCATCAAAAGTAAGATAGAACTTATCAAGATGGCTTGTTGGAGTATTCTTCCCGACGTAAGACGCTGTTGTCATAAACGTTACATCAACCTGAAGAGGCGTATTGGAAAGTGAACGCAGCAGATGAAGCTCTGTGTCCTCCTTCAGGGGCATGAGATTTAAAATAACAATCTGAAGGGGCCTGATATCCTGTGACATCGCCCTTCTTTCATCCATTGTGAAAATGTTCTCTTCCTCAAGCTGCATTCTTACGGGAAGATCACTCTGAACTTTAATAGGCATGGCAAAACTCTTTTCTGTTTATGTTTTCTTCAGAGAGAATCTCAAGCTTTTCCGTCTCGAGATTAAATCTGTAGGCGTTTTTCGAAAGATAGTCCGTCGGCAGGACAACTTCCTCATTTACAGACCTGATCATCTCCCTGATTTCTTTACATCCGGGAATTCGATCCTCCGGAATGACAATCAGCTCATGAATTGATGAAGGAATCACTATCACACCAGAAGGTACTCTTCTGTCCAGGTACTCCGAAAGCGCAGCACTGATCCTTTGGGCCGTTCCATAATAAAAAATCGAAGAAGCGCCAAAAAAACCTTCGGAATTCGTAAGAATAAACATCTCGCTTCCTATGCTTCCATCGATGGCGAAATCAGGCTCAAGTCCTTTCTCGGACATAATTTCGCGCACCCTGTCCTCAAGCGAGCCAAAACGCATGGGGAAAAGCCTCGGCGTATTTCTGACTGCCGCCAAAATGATTTTGTCTCTGTCAACGCCCCAGCCTTCAAGCATTTTGTTGGTTATCTGCACGCTTCCGACCCCGGTATTAACCTCACTGTACACAATAAAAAATGTCAACACAAGATCGAGTATCGGCACAAACGGTACCCCGTCAAGCATCTCGCGGTTCTTTTCTGCATTTACCACCCTGAAGCATATCTTGTCTTCAATGTCCCCATAATCCAGCGAGAATTCACAGTTCGCCGTTCTGCCCTCGCTTGTGGTCTGATAGATTTCAATTATCTGACGCACAATATCAGAAAGACTTCTGCCAGTAACGAAATCTTCGTAATACTCGTTGACATAGATTGTCGGAGCAATATTCTCGTTTGCCTTTCTAATGGTGATACCGAAAAGTCTTACAGAATTGTTTTTTAGAACTTCACCTGAAGTGATCTCATAGTGCCCGCCGAGCTCGCTTTTGAGCATAGTGACAACAGTGTCCGCAAATTCTTTTAATGATTCAGTTTTCATAACTCTCTCCTTTACGATTTTTCGCAAAGAAGGTCGTTCCTGTCTGCTATTAGACTAGCATGTGTTCGAATAAAAAATCAAGTACCTTTCGCATTTATTTTTTCCGGGTCATACCTCAATTACAATGACACATTAAAAAATCAAGAAGCTTTCGTATTTATTTTTTGCACCTTCTGACTTATAATCTTTATATGATTTTCAGATGAGGAGTATACAATGGGTAAGAGCCGAGACTTTGATAAAGTAGTACGCGAAGAGGGTGTCAGAATCAATAAATACCTTGCGGATTCGGGCATCTGCTCCCGCAGGCAGGGAGATGAAGCCGTTGCAGCAGGCAAAGTTCTGATTGACAAAAAACCTGCCGAAATGGGAAGCAAAGTACTTCCGGGACAGGTTGTATCGTTTAACGGTCAGGTCATCACCCCCGCAAAGGACATGATTCTCATTGCACTTAATAAGCCCGCCGGCATTGTCTGCACTACCGACAGACGAGACCCCGACAACATTATCGACTTTTTGAATTACAAAAAGCGCATCTTCCCTATCGGCCGCCTTGACAAGGATTCCGAAGGTCTTATCCTTCTCACCAATAACGGTGACATCGTAAACAAGATTCTACGAGCCGGAAACAATCACGAAAAAGAGTACGTCGTCACCGTCAACAAGGAGATTACCCCCGAGTTTTTGAAGAAGATGTCCGAAGGCGTCCCTATTCTTGACACAGTCACGAAAAAATGCCGGGTCACAAAGATTGATGACAGGACCTTCAGCATCATCCTTACTCAGGGTCTTAACCGTCAGATCAGAAGAATGTGCGAGGCTCTCGACTACCGTGTCCGCCACCTGAAGCGTGTCCGCATCATGAACGTCAGACTCGGCCGCCTGAAGCCCGGCGATTACAGAAACGTCACCCCGGATGAAATTGCTGAAATGAACCGCCTTATGAAGGGTTCAAGAATGTGACTGACTCTCCCGGATATCATCCCGCCAATCATTGAAGCGTAAACCTCGGTTGTCGATTTATCGCTTTTCGAACTCACTCACCGACATTAGAATTGGAATACTGCCATGACATTTGAAGAATATGAACAGCTTAAAACCACAATAGATTACCACATGGATCGCTACTACAATCAGGACTCGCCTGAAATCAGCGATTTTGAGTACGACAATCTCATGATCTCCCTTAAAGCGGCTGAAAAGGAGCATCCCGAATGGATTACCCCCGATTCTCCTTCCCAGAAGATTGGCGGAACCGCAAAGCGCGAGGCAGGTGTGAAAGTCACTCATGACGTGCCCATGCTCTCTATCGAAGATGTGTTTTCAAAGAATGACGTTACGTCATGGATAGAAAAAGTCAAAGAACTTCACCCCGACTGTCTCTTTTCTGTTGAGGTAAAGATCGATGGTCTCAGCATGTCATTACGTTACGAAAGAGATGAATCCGGCAGGCTTTCACTTAAGCTTGCCGAGACTCGCGGCAACGGTTTCATCGGTGAAGACGTTACAGCCAATGCACTCGTCATTCCCGATGTTCCCGCTTTTCTTGACCTTCCTTACGACTCACTCGAGCTTCGAGGTGAAGTCTACATGGGACACGATGCATTTGATGCTTTCAACGATTTTCAGGAAAAGCTCGGCAAGAAGCCGGCAGCAAATCCGAGAAACCTGGCAGCCGGAACGCTCAGACAGCTTGACCCCGCCGTGACAAAGGAACGTGGTCTGAAGTTTTTCGTGTTCAACATCCAGCGCGGTCCCCGTGACTTAATGAAAAATCACTGCGATGCTCTCAACATAGTCGAAAAATCCGGAATCCCGACAGTATTTCACAAGCTCTGTTCAAATGCCGAAGAAGTGCTTAGCGTCATCGATGAAATCGGTGAGATGAGAAGCGAGCTCGACTTTGACCTTGACGGCGCTGTAATCAAGCTTGACAATGTTGCCTACCGCAATGATTTTCCCGCAGGAAGCAAGTATTCGGCAGGCCACATTGCCTACAAATATCCTCCCGAAGAAAAGATTGTCATGATGGATGATATCCTCGTAGATGTAGGCAGAACCGGAAAGCTGACTTTCACCGGAATCTTCCATGATCCGCAGACCGGGAAGCCCGCAAGACTCTGCGGTACAAGTGTCTCGAGATCAACGCTTCACAACCGTGATTACATCAATTCGATGCACATCGGAATTGGCGGAACCTACCGTCTCTACAAGAGCGGCGAAATCATCCCGAAGCTTAACGGACTTGTGACAGAACCCGAAAAGATTTTTGAGGTTCCAAAGCTCTGCCCCGTTTGCAATGCAAAGCTCATCGAGGAAGACGGCACTGCCGACATCCGGTGCGTCAACCCTTCCTGCCCCGCCCAGCTTGTGAGAACACTCTCCTACTTTGCTTCATTAAACGCGATGAATATTATGGGACTTGGCGACACTCTCATTGAAGCCCTTGTAAACGAAGGCTTTCTTCAAAGCTTCGCAGACATTTTCAAGCTCAAAGATTACCGCGAAGAGCTTATCGAAAAGGGCATTATCGGAAAAGAAAAGAACACAGACAAAATCCTTGCTAACATCGAAGCTGCAAAAGGAAACGACCCTGTTCGTCTCCTGACCGGACTCGGTATCAGAAACGTAGGACTCTCAACCGCAAAGGATCTTATGAAGAACTTTTCTTCCCTTGATGAGCTCATGTTTGCCTGCAGAGAACGCCTGACAATGATTAATGACATCGGTGCTGCAACAGCCGACTGCATTGCATCATTCTTCGAAGACGAGAAAAACCGCAGCGTAATGCTCGAACTTAAATCACTCGGGGTAAACTTTGAAATGCCTAAGACTTCCGCAGGCTCAGCTCTTAACGGTCTGACAATCGTCGTCACGGGAACTCTTCCCACCCTCGGGCGTAAGGAAGTAACCGACCTCATCGAAGCCAACGGCGGTAAATGTACAGGAAGCGTCAGCAAAAAGACAGACCTTCTTGTTGCCGGAGAAGCTGCCGGTTCAAAGCTTTCTAAAGCTCAGGAACTTGGCATAAAGATAATCAGTGAATCGGAACTTCTCGAGATGCTTCATTGCCGGCAAGAACCCGAAACATAAGGATACATCATGAGACTTGACGGACACATATTTGGGCACAAAAAAATCGAGGTGACAAGATTTGAACTTGCGGCCTCTACGTCCCGAACGTAGCGCTCTACCAAACTGAGCCACACCTCGATTTCCGGCAATTGCCGAACGTGTTTATTATGCAACTAATCACCTGAAATGTCAAGTATCAGAATTCACCCGATAAATTGCAATCTGTTCCGAGACGACGCTGATTAGCACGGGCATCTGGAAAGGCTTTGACAGGTGGGCATTCATGCCTGCCTCTTTTGATTTTCTCTCATCTTCATCAAATGCATTGGCTGACATGGCGATGACAGGTACATTCGCCGCATCCGCTCTCTCAAGCATCCTTATTGCGCGTGCGGCCTCAAGTCCGTCCATCTCAGGCATCATGATATCCATCAGAATTGCATCAAAATACCCGACTTCCGACTCTAAGAATTTCTCGACCGCAACCCGTCCGTTATCAGCTGCTGTAACTTCAACACCCTCGGCTGTAAGCAGTTCCTTCGCTATCTCCATGTTCAGTTCGTTAAAGTCGGAGGCCAAGCGGC
>JAZLIL010000051.1:0-3088 GCA_045617405.1 Lachnospiraceae bacterium
GATATCAGCTGCAAGACCGGAAATGAAGCCTGCTCCGTCAATGCCGCATGTGTAAACCTGTGCAACATAATCAAGATATGTAGCTGCATCGTCAGCGTTCTGAGCGGTATCACCGAAGAGAACGTAAGAATCAGCATTAGCACAGATAGTAGCAACGCTCTGAGTTAAAGCGTTGATCTTGCTTGTATCGCCGAAAGGAGTCCAAGCGGGAAGACCACAACCATCAAGATAGCCATAGTGGCAGATAAGACGGCCAAGTTCGAAAGCGAACTGAGCAGCCTCAGCTGCATGCTTTGAATGAGCTGCTACAGCAAGAGTATCTGAAGGGCCACCGATAAGCTGTCCAAGCTTAGCCTTGTCAGCATTGATAACGGGGAACTCTGAAACCTGAACCTTATCCTTGATTGCATCGTTTGCAGCGAAGTCTGCGCAGTTCCATGTTCCGTTCATGTAGAATGCGTACTTGCCCTGCATGAAGTTAGCCTTAACTTCGTCGTTTGAAAGAGCGATACCTGCGGGATCGAAGTATCCCTTTGTAATCATTGCCTGGAATGTATCAACTGCTGATGCAACTTCTGCGTTGTTCCATGTAGCTCTTCCGAGGAAGATGTCGTTAAGAGCGTCAGCGCCGCAGCTCTTCTCGATTACAGACTCAAGGTACTCAGTTACACACCATGTCTCCTTGCCTGAGCATCCGAAGGGGATGATTCCGTTTGCAAGAAGGGCGTCACAGCACTTAATGAGCTCATCATAAGTACCGGGAACTGCATCGTAACCAACTGACTTAAGGAGTTCCATGTTAGCGAAGAGACCAACGATGTTCATGGTAAGAGGACAACCATAGTGCTTTCCGCCGTAGGTTGTGTTTCCAAGCATAACCTCGGGAAGCTCGCTTGCGTACTGAGCTACTACCTCATCGAGGCAGTAAACACGGCCTGCATCTACGAAGTCACCAAGGAATGCACATGACCATGTGAAGAAGATATCAGGCATTTCGTTTGCGGAAACAGCTGCCTTAATCTTTGTCTTGTAAGCCTGGTTCTCTGTTGCTTCCCATGTGAAGTTAATCTCGGGATGCTTTGCTGTAACGTCAGCGATAGCTGCTTCGTAAGAATGACGGTTTGAATCACTCTCAGTAGCGATACACCACATTGTGAGATCAATCTTCTCTGCTGCGGGTGCGGGCTCTGCAGGTGCGGGTGCAGGTGCGGGAGCTTCTTCCTTCTTCTCTTCTGCTGCTGCGGGTGCAGGAGCGGGCTCAGCCTTCTTCTCTTCTGCCTTCTGTCCACATGCACAAAGTGAAAGTACAAGGACAACTGCAAGAAGAACTGCTAAAAACTTTTTCATAATTCTCCTCCAATTCATAAAAATTGTATTTTGGTACCCTGCATGCTTTGCATGCAATATGATTAAGGCCTTTGGCCGTTAATCCGAATCGAACCCCCCTTTTACTTCGTTACCTTAACCATCTCCCAGGGGTACTCGATGGTCATCTTGTTTCCGCTGATACTGTAATAGCAGATTGTATCGGTGAACATGTCATTGTAGGTGAGCCTGATGGTTCCGGCCTCATCATTCACAACATAGGTCCCGGGGAAGTAACCGTCTTCCTTGAATGTTCCCTTGTCGGTAAATTCGAAGCTCCAGTTTGTCTCTGAATCATTCCAGACTCCGATGAGTCCTTCCGGCTCGCCCTCACCGTCAAAAGTGTAGACTGCGGTCTCATAGAAGAAGAGATTCCCCGTACTGTCGACTCTGTAACGATGTTCGGTCTTCTCACCGTTCTCATCCGACAGAGTGATGAACCTGTCATCTGCCGATGCTTTATAGTCAATTCCGTCAAATGCGGCTTTTCCGTCCTTGCCGATGCTCAAGACAATCGTCTCGGGATCGTGAATGTAGGCCCAGTCACCTGCAACTTCATCGTTGACGCCCTTTGAACATCCGACTGTCAGTAACATCAACACTGCTAAAACGCACATCAAAGCCGTCAGTTTTTTCAGTTTCATCCAATCACCCTTTCAGCTTTTGTGACATTTTCACAAAAAGTCCCGTTTCTATTTTCACATTTTATATACTATTAACATATATTTGAATGCAAAATAATGACTTTCAAGCGTATTTTTTTTACACGAAACGTTTCGTATGGCGCGACGCATCGTTTCCTTCCCTATCAATGTTGTTCGCACTCCGCTTCGCTGCCTGCTCATAAACACATGAAGCAGCCGCAGCGCATACAGACAATTAGATTCTTGATTTTTGAAGAAATGCATGTATAATAGGAAACGACTGTGGCGGGCTACAGATCCTCTATAGTCCGTTATGTTAATTATTACTGATAAACACGGCAGTCCACGTAAGAAAGACTTTAATTTTTAGGAGAGTAAAAATGGGAATTTATGAAGAACTGGTTCAAAGAGGACTTATCGCTCAAGTAACTGACGAGGCTGAGATCCGCGATCTCATCAACAACGGCGGTGCCAGATTTTATATTGGCTTCGATCCCACGGCTGACTCTCTCCATGTAGGTCATTTCATGGCTCTCTGTCTGATGAAGCGTCTCCAGATGGCAGGCAACAGACCGGTCGTTCTTATCGGCGGCGGAACCGGCTACATCGGAGATCCTTCCGGTCGTACAGACATGCGCAGCATGATGACTCCCGAGATGATTCAGCATAACTGCGATTGTTTTAAGAAGCAGATGGAGCGATTTATCGAGTTCGGTGACGACAAGGCCATCATGGTTAACAATGCAGACTGGCTCTTAAAGCTTAACTACATCGAGCTTCTTCGTGATGTGGGTGCCTGTTTCTCCGTAAACAACATGCTTCGTGCGGAATGCTACAAACAGAGAATGGAAAAAGGCTTAAGCTTCCTTGAGTTTAACTATATGATTATGCAGTCCTACGACTTCTATTACCTGAATCAGAACTACGGCTGCAACATGCAGTTCGGCGGCGATGATCAGTGGAGCAACATGCTCGGCGGAACAGAGCTTATCAGAAAGAAGACCGGAAAGGACGCTTACGCCATGACTATCACTCTCCTTCTCAACAGTGGAGGAAAGAAGATGGGCAAGACAGCAAAG
>JAZLIL010000052.1:0-6842 GCA_045617405.1 Lachnospiraceae bacterium
TTTATTAACGGCCAGAAGGTAGTTAAGGTCTTCAACCATGAAGAGGCAGCCAAGATTGAATTCGACGAGCTCAATGAAGAGCTTCGTTCAAATGCCTACAACGCCAACAGGATTGCGAACGTGATTATGCCGATCACCGGAAACCTGAACAACCTTCAGTATATTCTCGTTGCAATGGTCGGAGGCACTCTTGCGATCAACGGACTCGGCGGGATGACACTCGGTTCCGTTGCAGCATTCCTGCAGCTTTCAAAGAGCTTTGCCATGCCTGTAAACCAGGTTTCTCAGCAGATAAACATGATTGTCATGGCGATGGCTGCGTCAAAGAGAATCTTTGATATGATTGATGAGGATCCGGAGGCAGACGATGGATATGTTACTCTTGTCAACGTTAAGCGTGAGGGAGACGAGCTTGTTGAGACAGCGGAGCGTACGGGTATGTGGGGCTGGAAGCATCCTCACGGCAACGGAGAGCTGACCTACAAGGCGCTTGAGGGCAATGTTGAATTTGATGACGTTGACTTCGGATATACGGAGGAGAAGCTTGTTCTCCACAATATCACTCTCAACGCCGCTCCCGGGCAGAAGGTCGCATTTGTCGGTGCGACAGGTGCAGGAAAGACCACAATCACGAATCTGATCAACCGTTTCTATGATCTTGCGGACGGCAAGATCCGATACGATGGAATCAATGTCAACAAGATCAAAAAGGGAGACCTTCGCCGTTCACTCGGAATGGTTCTTCAGGATACGAATCTCTTCACGGGAACAGTACGGGAAAACATCCGTTACGGACGTCTCGATGCAACGGACGACGAGATTGTTGATGCAGCGAAGCTTGTAAATGCTCATGAATTCATCATGATGCTTCCGAAGGGCTACGACACGATGATTGAAAACAATGGAGCCAACCTTTCGCAAGGTCAGCGTCAGCTTCTTTCAATCGCGAGGGCAGCAGTTGCGGACCCGCCCGTTATGATTCTCGATGAGGCAACGAGCAGTATCGATACACGTACGGAGACTCTTGTTCAGAACGGAATGGACAGGCTTATGAAGGGCAGAACGGTATTTGTTATCGCCCACAGGCTTTCAACAGTCCGCAATTCCGACATCATCATGGTTCTTGACCACGGCCGGATTATTGAACAGGGCAACCATGACGAGCTCATCGAAAAGCGAGGTACCTATTACAGACTCTATACCGGAGCATTTGAACTTGATTGATTACGACAATTGTGGTATGATAAAACATGCGTTGGAGTCCTCCTGATTTTGAATAGGAGGACTTCGGCAGGTTGTATTATTGGGGGTTTATATGAAAAAGGCTAATGATAATTCGGCGTTAAAGCTCAATGTTAAGCGTACGATGCTTATCGGCTTTGCATTTTTTGGGATTCTGCTTCTCTGGCAGGTTTACGATTCCTGGTGTCCGACATTCCTGACAGACATCTTTGCAAGAAGAATGTACGGCCTTTCATCTGCCGGTCTCAAGGCGGATGATCCCGACAAAATCCTCAATGTTCAGTGGCTTGTCGGAATTATCATGGCATGTGATAATCTCGCGGCACTTATCCTTCTTCCGATTTTCGGAAATCTTTCAGACAGGACGCACACAAAGATAGGAAAGCGTATGCCGTTTATCCTTGTCGGGACATTTGTATCTGCAATTGCATTCCCCTTTGTTCCGCTTTTCTTCCATCAGAACAACATTGTCGGAATGGTTATCATGATGGGCATTGTGCTGATTTTCATGATGATGTACAGAAATCCCGCTGTTTCGCTGATGCCTGACATTACGCCGAAGCCTCTTCGGGCAAAGGCCAACGGTCTCATTAATATCATGGGTTATCTTGGCGGTGCCTTTGCCACCGTTCTCGGAATCTTTCTTAAGCTGAGTGACTACATTAATGCTGAGGATTCGGCAAGAAAGATGTGGATTATCGAGCTTCCTTTTATCATTGCATCAATCCTGATGGTTATTTCTGCGATGGTTCTGTTCTTTACAATCAAAGAGAACAGACTTGCTGAGGAAATGAAGGAAGAGCTTGATCTTGGTGAGAAGCTTGCTGCAGTTGAGACTCCCATCGAAGATGACAAACCCATGTCAAAGGCTAACAGGACAATGCTTCTTTCAATCCTTGCAGCTGAGTTTCTCTGGTTCATGGCAGAAAATGCGCTCGGAACCTACATCGGTAATTTTGTGATCTACTATTTGAATGCACAGTCAAGCTCAACAATGGTTTTGACGATTCTGGGCGGAGTTGCATCAGTTGCCGGTTTTGCCGTTGCCGGAGTGATTGCGGATAAAATCGGACGTAAGTGGACTGTCTGTATGGGACTCGGAATGACTGTTGTCGGTTTTATTCTCATGTGTTTTGTTCGCCCGACAGGTGTTGTCGCCGGCGTTTCAGGTGAGTTCTCGTTCCCCGCTCTTCTCTATGTAGTGGGGGTTATCAGGGGATTTGGAATGGCGCTTGTTCACAACTGCTCTTTCCCTATGGTGGTGGAGCTTTGCTCATCAAAACAGATCGGAAAGTTTACCGGCTACTATTACGCAGCGAGTATGTCGGCTCAGACAATCACTCCGGTTGCTCTCGGACTTGTTTTCACAAAGACACTCGCGTGGGGAACACTTCCGGTATATGCGACTGTTCTTACTTTTGCGAGTTTTATTGTGTTTACGGCACTTGTTAAGAACATCAGATCAGGCAAAATTGAGAATACAAAGGGCTTAGATGCCATAGACCTGTAATTTTGGCTTGCTCTTTACCTAGCTGTGAGGTATAATGCGCTCATAATGGGATAGTGGCAATAACAAAGATATTGTTTTTCCGTAAGTTTTTTGAAGTGTACTCTATTGAGAAATCTGAACGATTGAGTTTTCGTAAAGGATTATTACTGCATGAAGCGATTTGGGACGACTTTTTTACTAATAGCCGCAGCCCTTCTCCTGTTCCCGGCCTTTTCAAGAAAGGTGTCGGCGGCAGGCGATGTGGTTCGTGTTGGCTATTTTTTGTCTGACGGATTCCAGATGATTGACGAATCCGGTAGTCCCTACGGCTACACCTACGACTATTTGCAGGAACTTTCAAAATACACGAATCAGACCTACGAGTTCTGTATAGGTTCGGTAAGCGAATGCTTCTCAATGCTTGAGAGCGGCGAGATTGACATGATCGGCGGTGTCCAGATGGTGGACGCATACAAAAGGAAGTACAACTACACTACCATGCCTTACGGTCATGCGCCTGATGAGATTATTGTAGCGGACAATGATTCAAAATTCCCGACAGGCGAACTCTCGGAGATGGAAGGAATGCGTGTCGGTCTGATTTCCGATGCAACGAGAAAGCAGACTCTTTCTCAGTTTTTCAGAGATAACGGTATCAGCGTGACACCGATTTACTACAATTCCGATGTCGAGTTGAGGCTCGCCTACTACAGCGGTATTGTGGACAGCGTGATGATTTCGTCACTTTTTGCACCTGAAGGTACAAAGGCACTTGTACGTTTTTCTTCAAATGATTTTTACTTCATCACAGCGGATAACAATTTCATGCTTCGAAGCAAGATGGACGGGGGCATGGAGCAGCTGGCATCCTATCAGCCGAATTTCACCAACAATCTTTACAATCGTTATCTTTCCGATATTGCAAAAATCAACCCTTTGCTCACTGAGGAAGAGAGTGAGTATGTATCAAGGTCAGGTACGGTCAATGTTGTCTACAATAACGACTGGGCACCTCTTTCCTACACCAATGAGTCGGGTAATTTTGCCGGAGTTTTCGCAGACGTCTTTCGAAAGATTGAAGAAGAGTCCGGGCTTAATTTTAATTACATAGAGGTTGACGGATATTCCAAAGCGCTTGAGATGGTCTCGTCGGGCAAGGCAGACATCATCTGTCTGGCGAAGAACGACTTCACCTGGGCTGCAAAGAACAACCTCGTCCTTTCGAAGAGCTATCTGAACATTCCCATGGTTATGGTTGTTTCAAGGTCCAACAAGTCGGGCAGTGAAGGTATTTCGCGCGTTGCAATGACAAGCGATTTTTCGATGCTTGATTATCTTTCCAGAATCGGTCGTGATGCGAAGGCTGTCTACTGTCCCTCCGTTGCGGACTGTCTCGATTCCGTCAAGAATGAAGATGTCGATGCGGCACTTATCAATTCCTACATTGCAAAGGAGCTTCTTTCCGGTTACACCTACGATACGTTGACTACGGTTGAGCTTCCCTCATGTTCTGAGGACATCAGCGTTGCGGTAAACGCTGATGCCGACAGAAACCTTGTGGCAGTAATCGATAAGGCGCTGATGTCGCTGGAATTTGATTCGCTTGCGAATTCACTTCTGGATCACACAGTAATCGGATTCCCGTCAACATTTGTTGACATGGTCTATCGTTTCCCTCTGCAGTTCATGGCAGGTGTGATTTTTATTTTCCTGACAGCAATCGTGTTCCTGCTGTTCCTGATTCTTAACAGTAAGCGATATACTAAGATTATCGATTCGATGGTCAACACCGATGAGCTCACCGGAACATGGAGCTTTTACAAGTTCAAAACTGAATGCAATGAACGTCTCGACAAGATGATTTATGCGGATTACATACTTTTCTTCATTAACATCCAGAAGTTCAAGTACATAAATGAAGCGCACGGTCATCTGACCGGTGATGCGATTTTGAAACACATCTGTCTCGTCGCGAACAAGAGCATCAATCATGATGAGTGCTTTGCAAGAATGAATTCCGACCGTTTCATCATTATGATGCGCTACAACGACATCAATCGTGCAAAGGATAAAATTACGACAATTCTCGATGCTGTAAACGAGTCGGTTCGTACGAACATCGTTTCTATCTCACTTGCGTTCTCAGTTGGCGGCTACGTCGTTTCAGAGTACGACAAGGACATCAATATTGCAATTGACCGCGCCCAGTACGCTCACGATCAGTGCAGCACAACAAAGGATACGACGATTGTGATGTACAGCGAAGAGCTTGCCAATAAGATCAGGATTGAGCAGCAGTTTGAGTCTGAAATGTACAGCTCACTTGAGCGCGGTGATTTCATTGCGTTCTTCCAGCCAAAGGTCGACAACCGTTCCAACAGGGTATACGGTGCTGAGGCACTTGTCAGATGGCAGCATCCCAGACTCGGTCTTGTTCCCCCCGGCCGTTTCATCCCGCTCTTCGAGAAGAATGGCTTTGTAAAGGAACTCGACTTCCACATTTACGAGCGAGTCTGCCAATTCCAGTCGGCAAGAATTGAACGAAGACTTCCGCTGTTCCCTATCTCAAGCAACTTCTCGGCACTTCATATGCTTGATGACAACTTTGTCACAAGACTGGACGAGATTGCAGCAAAGTACGGAGTACCGCGCCGCTGGCTCGACATCGAGATTACGGAGACTGTCGCCATCAATGCGACGGGAAACATTACGGACAGCTTCAATGAACTGCGTGACCGCGGGTTCTCAATCTCACTTGATGATTTCGGAACAGGTTATTCATCGATTTCGGTACTTAATACACTTCCGGTCAACATCATCAAAATCGATAAGAGTCTGATTGACAGCTGTGATGTAAGTGCAGAGAACTGTGAATTCCTTTCCGGTCTGATGAGTCTGCTTCACACTACGAAGAAGACCATCATTTGCGAAGGTGTTGAACGTGTCGATCAGGTAGAGCTTCTTAAGGACATGGGCTGCAACCTTGTTCAGGGCTACTACTATTCGAAGCCGCTTTCTGCAGATGAGTTTTCAAAGTTCGCGCTCGATCACGGCGTCTGCGAGATCGGAGAATAAAATCCGAAATTGCATAAACATAAGTAGAAACATCTTGACATTCTCAAATGCTATATGATAGCATAAGGCAAAACGGATTTTGGGAGGCGCAAGATGTCTGAGATGATCCTGAAGGGGGCAAAGGTTTATGCAAGCGAAAGCGCAGGCTTCGTGCAGGCTGATGTTTTAATCTCCGACGGAATTATTAAGGCAGTTGAGGAGTCTGTCCACCCCTCCTCCGAAGCAGCAGTATTTGACTGCACACAAAAGGTAATTGTACCCGGTTTTGTTGATGTACACGTGCATCTTCGAGAACCGGGTTTTTTGTATAAAGAAACCGTTAAAACGGGGACTCTTGCCGGAGCTGCGGGCGGTTACACGACAGTCTGTCCGATGCCTAACCTAAACCCGGTTCCGGACAGTCTTGAACATCTTAAACCTCAGCTTGATGCCATCAGGAAGGATGCATGCATCGAAGCGCTTCCTTTCGGAAGCATTACCGTCGGCGAGGAGGGTAGGAAAGTCTCGGACAAGGAAGCTCTTGATCCTTTCGTGTGCGGCTTCTCCGACGACGGAAGAGGTGTTGAAGACGAAGCACTCATGCGTGAGGCGATGGAGCGCGCAAAGAGGCTTGGAAAACCGATCAGCGCGCACTGTGAGTTTAAGGCGCTCTCTGCGGGGGGTGCAATCCATGACGGACGCTACGCACGCGAACACGGTCTGAAGGGCGTCAGCGCAGAAAGTGAATGGCGTGAGATAGAGCGTGATGTCAGGCTTGCTAAGGAGACGGGCTGTTCCTACCATGTCTGTCATGTCTCAACGGCAAAGAGCATTGAAATCATCAGGAAGGCAAAAGCCGATGGCGTTGACGTCACCTGTGAAACAGCACCTCACTATCTTACACTCACTGAAAACGATCTTATTGACAGCGGCGATTTCAAGATGGCCCCGCCTCTTAGAACAGAGGACGACAGGCAGGCACTTCTCGCTGCAATTCTTGTCGGAACTCTTGATATGATTGCGACCGATCATGCACCGCATTCAGAGGAAGAAAAGT
>JAZLIL010000053.1:0-2675 GCA_045617405.1 Lachnospiraceae bacterium
CCTTCTGAATCTCTCCGACAGAAAGAAGCTTCGGAACAAGCTCAGTAATAAGAGTCTGGTTGTCCTCCTGAATATTGTTGATAAGCTTTTGAACATCCTGACGTGTGAGGAGTTCGTCAAGATGATGCCTGATAACCTCAGTCAGATGAGTTGCAATAATCGAAGGCGGATCAACAACGGTGTAACCGTAGGATTCCGCACGTTCACGCTGGCTCTCGGTAATCCAGAGCGCGGGCAGATGGAACGAAGGTTCAAATGTGGGAATACCGCTTATCTCTTCTTCTACATAACCGGGGTTCATTGCCATATAGTGGTCGAAAAGGATTTCGCCCTCACTGACGGGAATACCCTTAATCTTAATAATGTACTGATTTGGATTCAGCTGAATGTTATCCCTGAGTCTGATGGTAGGGACAACGCAGCCAAGCTCCAAAGCTATCTGACGTCTGATCAGCACTACTCTGTCAAGAAGGTCTCCACCCTGTGCACTGTCTGCAAGCGGAATTATTCCGTAACCGAATTCAAGCTCAATAGAGTCAACCTGCAAAAGTGAATTGACATTTTCCGGACGTCTGATTTCCTCCGCGGAAACTTCCTCTTCGGAGACCTCCGCCTCGACATTCTTGACCTCCACCTTTGTCTGTATTATCCTGCCGCACCATATAAACATAGCTCCAAAAGGTATAAATGCGTACCAGGGAAGCGGTGTAAAAATTCCGAGGAAACACATCGCTCCGCCTACCATATAAAGTACCTTCGGAACCTGGAACAGCTGCGAAACAAGTACATTTCCGACATCAGCCTCCTTGCTTACCTTTGTGACAAGAACACCGGTTGCAAGTGAAATCATAAGTGAAGGAAGTGCGCTTACAAGTCCGTCACCGATTGTAATAATGCCGTACTGCTCGAAAGCAGTTCCTATGTCTGATCCGTCACGAATCATTGCGATAGCAATACCGGCAACGAGATTAATGATAGTGATGATGAGTCCGACGACTGCATCTCCCTTAACGTACTTCGTGGCACCATCCATTGAGCCGAAGAAATTAGATTCTTCCTGAATCTGCTCACGTCTTGCCTTCGCCTCTTTATCTGTGATAGCTCCCGTGTTAAGATCTGCATCGATTGCCATCTGTTTACCCGGCATCGCATCGAGCGTAAATCTCGCTGTTACTTCGGCAACTCTTTCGGAACCCTTGTTAATAACGAGGAACTGAACCAGGAGCAGGATAATGAAGATAATTGCACCGATAATGATGTTGTCGCCGCCTACAAAACGTCCGAACTGTACGATAACTTCTCCCGGGTTTCCGTCACGAAGGATAAGCCTTGTAGACGAGACATTCAGGGAAATCCTGAAAACCGTTGTAAAAAGAAGCATCGTAGGGAACGAGGACATTCCTAGAACATCCTGTGTAAAAATCGAATTGAAAAGGATTATCATTGCAAGAGCAATGTTTGCGGCAACAAGAAAATTAAGCAGTCCCGCGGGTATCGGGATTACTAAGAATACAACTATGGCAAGGACATAGATGCCCACTGCATAATTTGACAGATTCTTAATCTTCAATCTACTAAACAGCCTTTCCTTTTATCTCGTAAACGCACTTAAGCACCTTCAGCTATACAGCCTTTCCTTTTATCTCGTAAACGTACTTAAGCACCTCCAGCTATACAGCCTTTCCTTTTATCTCATAAACATACTTAAGCACCTCTGCTACCATCTGATAAAGTTCCTCGGGGATTTCCTGGTCAATCTCCACATTATGGTAAAGCATTCTTGCAAGAGGTTTATTTTCAACAATCGGGATGTCATTCTCCCTCGCGGTGTCTTTAATTCTCTGAGCGAGGAAATCAGCACCCTTCGCAATAAGCACGGGAGCCTTATTCTCCCTGCTGTCGTACTTTAGTGCACAGGCTAGATGCGTAGGGTTCGTAATGACCACATCGGCTTCCGGAAGCTTTGACATCATTCTTCGCTGAGATGCCTCACGCATCCTTTGTCTGATTTGTCCCTTGACCTTCGCATCACCTTCGGTCTGTTTGAACTCATCCTTGATTTCCTGCTTTGTCATCTTCATCTCATTCCTGAATTTGAAGAGCTGATAGATGTAATCCGCAATGCCGACTATCAGGTAGAGAAGGCTTATTTTCAGCCCCAGATTCAAAACGATGCCGATAATGAGCGAAACAGCACCCTTTATCTCCGAAAGCCCGTAGAGAATATAAATCGTCCCCACCTCATCCTTGAGTGTATCATAGCTTATCCATATAATAAGACCGATTTTAATGATACTCTTTAAAAGCTCGACCACCTTGTCAAATGAAAACATCCGCTTGAATCCCTTAATCGGGTTTAGCTTCTCTCCTTTTGGAACAAGCGTCTTTGATGTCGGCTTCCACTTTACCTGGAAAACATTTACGACAAATGCCACAAGAAAAGCCGATACATAGACCGGAAAGCATGTTATCAGAATGTTCTTCAGAGTGTCACTAAGAAATGCAAAGCCATAATTTACCTCAAACACACCCGCCGAATACACGTCCATTACACTGTAATATGTGTTGAAGTAATTCATAAGCTGATTAGAAATGAATCCGCCGAACACCTTCAGGATAACAAACAATGCAGCAAGTGCAAACGCAGTCGTCAGCTCCTGACTTCTTGCAACCTG
>JAZLIL010000054.1:0-8247 GCA_045617405.1 Lachnospiraceae bacterium
GCGTTTACAATCATCAGGGGAATCAGCTTCTCGGGGAAATGGTAAGGACCGTAGTTGTTTGAGCACCTCGAAATCGTCACAGGAAGTCCGAACGTCCTGAAGTACGCAAGAACAAGAAGGTCTGCACCTGCCTTTGATGAACTGTAGGGGCTTGAAGTGTGAATCGGAGTTTCCTCCGTGAAGAAGAGGTCCGGTCTGTCAAGAGGCAGATCACCGTAAACCTCGTCGGTGCTGACCTGATGATATCTCCCTGTTCCGTACTTTCGGCACGCATCCATCAGCACGCCCGTTCCTACAACATTTGTCTGCAGAAAAATGCCGGGATCCTCAATTGAACGGTCAACATGAGATTCGGCGGCAAAGTTTACGATGATGTCGGGCCTTTCCTCCTCAAAAAGAGCATACACAGCCTCCCTGCTGCAGATGTCGGTCCTGACGAACCTGAAATTTTTCCTGTCCGTCACGCCTGCGAGGGTACTCAGATTTCCTGCATATGTCAGCTTGTCAAGGCAGACGATTCTGTAGTCGGGATGTGCCTCAAGCATGTGAAATATGAAATTCGATCCGATAAATCCGGCACCTCCGGTAACGATGATGTTCATAACCCCTCCAAAAGATTTGCGCCGGATATAAGGCAATGCCAAAGACCCGACGCCAACCCGCAAAACAGTATGTTTCTAGATTTCAAATCCAAGCTTTGTTAAGATTTCTTCCGCTGCCGCTTCTGCGGTGGTCCCGCTCATGTCAATGATTGCATCGGGCTCGGCAGGAACTTCATACGGACTGTTGACTCCCGTGAAATTGGGAATCTCGCCCCTGTCTGCCTTCTCGTAGATTCCGCGCAAATCACGCTTGTGGCATTCCTCAATGGGTGTCGAAACGTAAACCTCCTTAAAGCAGTCGCCGATGATTTCCTTTGCCATCAGCCTGTCTGCCTCATGCGGGGATATAAAGGACGTAAGCACAATGAGTCCCGCCTCGTTCATGAGCTTTGCAATCTCAGCGACACGTCTTATATTCTCTACCCTGTCATCCTCCTTAAAACCAAGATCCCTGTTAAGACCAAGTCTCAGGTTCTGGCTGTCAAGGTGCATTGTGTGACGTCCCATCGAAGAAAGCTTCTTCTCGATGGCGTTCGAAAGGCTCGTCTTACCGGAACATGAAAGACCGGTCATCCAGATTGTCATGGGCTTTTGTCCCTTGAGCTCTGAACGTGTTTCCCTTGTCACCTCAAGATTCTGCCACTCAAGGTTATCGGAACGGCGAAGAGGATGAATGACCGTACCGCACGCGCTCGTCGCATTTGTTACTCTGTCGATGAAAATAAATCCGCCAAGCTCCCTGCACTTATCAAACTCCGTGAATACAATCTTCTCGGAAAGTGAAACATCGCAGCTTGCGATTTCGTTCTTAACAAGATTTCTTGTGCTTACATGCTGTCCCGAATTAATGTCAATCTTGTACTTGATTCTGATTATTGTTGCAAGAACCTTCTTTGTTCCAAGCTTGATGTAGTACTCTCTTCCCGTAACAAGCTTACTGTCATCCGTCCACAGAATCGTTGCATTAAAGAGATTTCCGACATGATGAATGTCTGCATCCGACTGCTTAATGATGACGGAACCGCGCGATATATCAATCTCCCTGTCAAGACTTACGGTTACGGGCTGTCCCGCATCAATCCTCTCAACCTGCTTATCGCCGATGAAAAGCTTTTTTACGCCGGCACTCTGACCGCTCGGAAGTGTCGTAATCATTTCTCCCACGCTAAGTGATCCGAGTTCAACCTGCCCTGCAAAGCCTCTGAAATTGTGATCCGGTCTTGTGACTCTTTGAATCGGGAGCGAGAAGACCTCCTGTCTGTCATCTCTCTTAATATTGATGGTCTCAAGGTAGCGAAGGAGCGGAAGTCCGTCGTACCATGAGGTGTTTGACGATGTCCCGTTGATGTTGTCACCCTTCTTTGCCGAAACGGGAATAATCTGAAGTGAGTTCACGTCAAATTCGGAAACCATCTGCCTGATTTCTCTTTTGACGGAATCGAAGGTCTCCTTCGAATAACCTGCAAGGTCCATCTTGTTTACTGCAAAGACGAAGTCCCTGATGCCCATGAGTGAACAGATTCTTGTGTGACGTCTTGTCTGAACAAGAACTCCCTTTGTTGCATCTACAAGGATAACGGCAAGGTCTGCGAATGAAGCACCTACCGCCATGTTTCTCGTATATTCCTCGTGACCGGGTGTATCGGCAACGATAAAGCTTCTGCTTTCTGTTGTAAAGTAGCGGTAGGCAACATCAATGGTAATGCCCTGCTCTCTCTCTGCCATAAGTCCGTCAAGAAGGAGCGAATAGTCAAGCTCTCCGCCTGCGCTTCCGGCCTTGCTGTCAAGTTCAAGAGCCTGCTTCTGATCGGCAAAGATAAGCTTTGCATCATAAAGCATATGTCCGATAAGTGTCGATTTTCCATCATCTACGCTGCCGCATGTGATAAATTTAAGTAATTCCATAATATCTTCCAATCCGCAGGCAGTACTCTACGTTTTCCGTTTTGCAATGCCTCACTATCTTCTTCGTTAACAGCTGCTTCCGATTTCTAGAAGTAACCCTCGCGCTTTCTTCTTTCCATGCTTCCCTGCTGTTCGTGATCGATGACACGTGTCGTTCTCTCTGATTCGATTGCACCGAGCGTCTCTGCAACAATCGCTTCAATTGTGTCAGCCTCCGACTCAACGCCGCCTGTGAGCGGCCAGCAGCCAAGAGTTCTGAATCTTACCTTCTTCATGACGGGTTTTTCACCGGGAAGGAATCTCATTCTCTCATCCTCTGCAAGGATGATGTTGCCGTCACGGTAAACTACGGGACGTTCCTTTGCATAGTAGAGGGGAACAATCTCGATTTTCTCCTGCATGATGTACTCCCAGATGTCACTCTCTGTCCAGTTTGAAAGCGGGAACACTCTGATACTCTCACCTTTGTGGAGACTTGTGTTGTAGAGCTTCCAGAACTCGGGACGCTGATTCTTGGGATCCCAGGCATGCTGAGAATTTCTGAAGGAGAAAACTCTCTCCTTTGCCCTTGACTTCTCTTCATCACGTCTTCCGCCGCCGAAAGCTGCAGTAAATCCGTACTTGTCGAGACCCTGCTTAAGAGACTGCGTTTTCATAATGTCAGTGTAAGACGAACCGTGATCAAAAGGATTGATTCCGGCTGCACGCCCTTCCTCATTTGTGTAGACAAGCATTTCGATGCCGAGTTCCTTTGCCTTTCTGTCACGGAATTCTATCATCTCCCTGAACTTCCAGCCGGTATCGATGTGCATAAACGGAAACGGCGGCTTCTCGGGGTAAAACGCCTTAAGTGCGAGGTGCAGCATTACCGAGCTGTCCTTTCCGATTGAATAGAGCATAACGGGCTTCTCGCACTCTGCGGCAACTTCACGCATAATATAAATGGCTTCCGCCTCAAGCTTTTCAAGATGTGTCATTATAATCCTCCTATTCCATTCCCATCTCTTCGAGACGTGTGGAAATATACTGTTTCAACGTAGAATTGGGACAGACCTCAAGCATCAGTCTGTAGTAGTAGGCCGCCTCTTCGTACTCCTCCGAAGCCTGAAGTGCTTTTCCGAGGTAGTACATGTTCCCGTCCGAAGTCGGGTCAAACGCTACCGCCGCCCTCAGGTACCTGACCGCATCCTCATACTCGCCCGCATCAAAGGCATCCTTGCCCTTCCTGTAAGTGAGCCTTGCCGCTAAAGGATATGCCTGTTCTTTCATATCCGAAAGCACCTTGTTGGCATAGGTGATATTTAATTCCGAAGTATCAAGCTCGTAAAGCTGCATTGCATAATCAACGATTTCTTCATCGGTATAGCCAGATCCGTCAAATACACTGTCCCGCTTTTCCATCATCTCAAAGAGAACAGAATAGCTGCCCTCTACATACTCGATAACGGGTTCCGTTGTCTCATATGTCTCGATGATGCGGCTCTGCTCATTAATCTGCTTATTTGCAAGATCAAGATTCTTCTCAAGCTGCGTAATCGTCGCAGACTTTGCCGCAAGCTCGCTCGAGTAATCAACTCTGGCATTCTTGTACTCTTCCTTGATGTTCGATCTGATTGTCGGAACTATCAGATAATAGACAACAAGAACACCTATCAGAATTCCAAGAACCAGGTTTATATAAAGCATCGCATTCGGCTTATCTTCCCTGTAGTGCGAAACCTCCTTCAGACCTTCATCAGTATCCGCTGTCTGAGGCTTCTTCTTTTCGGCAAGGAACCTCGAGGGTTCAGGTGCTTCTCCTGCGGTCATGATTCTGATTTCTTCAAGGTAGCGCAGCGTTGTCGTGTTTGCCACATCAACTCTGATGGCATGCATCAGAACTTTTCTTGCTTTCTCGTATTCACCTGTTTTGATGTAAAGAAGTGCAAGAAACTGTTCTGCCCGAAGGAAACCGGGTTCGGTGTTAATAACCTTCTTCAGCTGAATGATTGCAAGATCCTCACTGCCCTGCTTTACAAGATCGATTGCCGCGTTGTACTTTACAATCGCCCTGTTAATCTCATCGAGCTTTGTGGGATTCTCTCCCACCTGTTCCATATAGTAATCTGCCTCGTTATCTTCCGGGCAGAGATTTTTCGAAATAACCCACTCGCGAAGGGCCGAAACGACCTCACCCATCTCAAAGAGTACAAGGCCGAGAAGATTTCTCGCTTCGATGTGCCCTTTGTAGATGGAAAGAGCATGGCGAAGCTCCGTGACCGCACCGCTGAGATCACGGACCCTCGCACGTTCAAGTCCTCTGTTGTAGTAAATGTTTGAAAGACGCACTATTCTGCCGTAGACTCGAAGATCGAATCCGCACTCCGGGCAGCTTTCTGCCCTGTGCCCGACAGAATTTGCGCAATTGGGACAAATCATGAAACGTCTGCCTTTCTTACTTTTTTCTCCTGTCGTAGGGATCTGCCTGCTTTTCCGGAGTACCATTAAGGATCTTATCAAGAATGTCCGACATGTCAGTCAGATCGCTCTTGTAGATTGCCTCTTCCGCCTGATCGATTTCCAGACTCGGCTGATAACGTTCAAGTTCCTTCTCAAAATCAAGCATATTTACCTCTTTAAGGCTGCAAGCCTTTCCTCAACCTGTGAAAGCATATCTGTGTACTTTGCCAGCTTTGCCTTTTCCTCCTCAATCTTTGCTGCGGGAGCCTTTCCCGTGAAGTTCGGATTCGAAAGCATTCCGTTACACCTCTTTATCTCGCCCTCAAGTCTTGTCTTCTCCTTCGAAAGTCTCTCGAGCTCCTTCTCGATGTCAACAAGGTCTGCAAAAGGTATATAAAGAGCTGCCGTGTGAATCATTGCCGAAACGGCATCGTCGCCGATTCCGGATTTGTCAGACCGGAAGGATGTCTCCGAAGCACCTGCAAGCGCCTCGAAGAACAGTCTGCTCTTCTCAAAGGTCCTAAGTGTCTGCTCATTCTCTGAAACAACAAAAATCTTTGCCCTTCTGCTCGGGGGAACATTCATGTCCGTGCGGACTGTTCTGACAGCCTTAACAGCCTCCTTGATAAGCTCAACAGCCTCTTCCTCAGCCTCAAATGCAAACTTTTCGTCGTACTTGGGCCACTCAGAAATCATGATTGACTCCGATCTGTCGCGGCCAAGATCCTTTACGAGCTTTCCGTCCTCAAGGATTCCCTCTTCCTCAAGAAGTGTACAGTAAATCTCCTCTGTAACGAAAGGCATGTAGGGATGAAGAAGCTTCAGTGCATCGATAAGAACATTTGACAGTGTCCAAACAGCTGCTGCCTTTGTCTTTACATCATCACCGTACAGTCTCGGCTTTATCATTTCGATGTACCAGTCGCACAGCTCCTCCCAAATGAAGTCATTAATCTTCTGTGCGGCAACACCGAGTTCAAACTTTTCAAGGTTATTCGTTACGTCTGCGATGACCTTATTCTTTCTTGAAAGTATCCACTTATCGGCATCCGTAAGGTCTGACGTTACGTCATAGTCGCAATCCACAAACATTTTCCTTACAAGATTATCATCAAGTGCATCAAGATTCATCATAATAAACCTCGAAGCATTCCAGACCTTATTTGCAAAGTTTCTGTTTGCCTCAACTCTCTCAATCTTAAAACGCATGTCATTTCCGGGTGCGTTTCCTGTGATAAGCATGAAGCGAAGAGCGTCAGCACCGTACTTATCAATGATTTCGATGGGGTCGACACCGTTTCCGAGTGACTTGCTCATCTTTCTTCCCTGTGCATCTCTTACAAGTCCGTGGAAAAGAACTGTCTTGAACGGTCTCTTTCCCATGTGCTCATAGCCTGAAAAGATCATTCTAAGTACCCAGAAGAATATGATATCGTAGCCTGTAACAAGAACGTCCGTAGGATAGAAGTACTCCAGGTCCTTTGTCGTCTCAGGCCAGCCTAGTGTCGAGAAAGGCCAGAGTGCGGAGCTGAACCATGTATCAAGAGTATCTTCATCCTGGGTAAGCCTTGTGCATCCGCACTTCGGACACTTTTCGGGTGCCTTTGCGGCAACAACAGTCTCACCGCACTCCTGACAGTAGTATGCGGGAATCCTGTGTCCCCACCAGAGCTGTCTTGAGATACACCAGTCACGAATGTTGTCGGTCCAGTTGAAATATGTTCTCTCCATTCTCTCGGGAACAAGCTCGATGTCCTTATTCTTAACGCCCTCAACCGCAGGCTTGATAAGCTCGTCCATCTTTACAAACCACTGGGGCTTGATAAGCGGCTCGATAGTAGTCTTGCAGCGGTCATGTGTTCCGACGTTATGTGTGTAATCCTCAATTCTTACGAGAAGTCCCATCTCGTCAAGCTCTTTAACGATACGCTCCCTTGCCTCGTAGCGGTCAAGTCCCTCAAACTTTCCGCCGTTTGCATTGATTGTCGCATCATCGTTTAAGATGTTGATTTCGGGAAGCTTGTGACGCTTTCCGACTTCAAAATCGTTAGGGTCATGCGCAGGTGTAATCTTAACAACACCTGTTCCGAAGTCGCGTTCTACGTACTCATCAGCGATAATCGGAATGTCTCTCTCTACGAAAGGAAGGTGAACGAACTTTCCTACAAGATGTGCATATCTCTCGTCTTCGGGATGAACTGCAACAGCAGTATCTCCAAGCATTGTCTCGGGTCTTGTGGTCGCAAACTCAAGGTACTCGTCTGTGCCGACTACCTGATATTTGATGTGCCAGAAATGACCGGCCTGCTCTTCATATTCAACCTCAGCATCTGAGATTGACGTCTTGCAGACAGGACACCAGTTGATGATTCTTGAACCCTTGTAGATCATCTTCTTGTCGTAGAGCTTGCAGAATACCTCTGTAACGGCCTTGTTGCAGCCCTCGTCCATTGTAAAGCGCTCACGGTCCCAGTCACATGAAGAACCGAGCTTCATGAGCTGCTTGTCAATTCTGGCATTATACTTGTTCTTCCATTCCCATGCTCTCTCAAGGAACTTCTCGCGGCCGATGTCCGTCTTCTCAAGTCCCTCTGCCCGAAGTGACTCAATCAGCTTGACCTCAGTAGCGATGGATGCATGGTCGGTTCCGGGCTGCCAAAGTGCATTGTAGCCCTGCATTCTCTTGAAACGAATCAGGATATCCTGCATTGTCTCATCAAGAGCATGTCCCATGTGAAGCTGTCCCGTTACATTGGGCGGCGGGATAACGATAGTAAACGGTTTCTTTGTCTCATCGGGCTCGGCATGAAAATACTTTGCCTTAAGCCACTTTTCGTAAAGCCTGTCCTCTATGTCATGAGGATCGTAGGTCTTTGCCAGTTCCTTTCTTTTCATATGTTAAAACCTCCAATAATAATCGTCATAACAGGTGCTGCCCGTTTTCGGATACCCGGGTCCGGCTTGTGGGGTATACCTTCCCACTTAGTGAAGCCTCTCACGACTAAAGTCACGAGTGTGCGGCGGCTGTTTATCAAACTTGATAAATAATAGTAAACGCCGAACGTTTTGTCAAGTCTTGCGGGCATCGCTGAAGCTTTTTGAATCTGTGCCGCCGCGAAAACAGGCAAGTTATTTGGTGTGGTTATTTGCCTGACGATGTACTAGTGCAGCGTCCAAAAATTAACTGGACCAAAAACGCAGAATGAATTTTCGTTCTGCAAAGAAGAAAAACGCAGGCGTAGCGGGCTACGTCAAGTTTTTCTGATGAAGCAGTAGGAAATTCAGGCAAGTTATTTGGTGT
>JAZLIL010000055.1:0-5279 GCA_045617405.1 Lachnospiraceae bacterium
TAAGGCAGTTGAAGAACTGGGAACAATCATCAGCACTAATCCTTCCATGCAGGATGTTGAAGATGAGAAATTTGATTTTGAGTTTTCAATTCTTGTATCATCCGTTGCAGAGCAGTCAAAGATTTTTGATGCCGTAATGAATGTTTCAGAAATTGCAAATTGTGTAATTTCCGAGGTTAAGGCTGAGGCTCCCAAGGAGGCGGCCAAGGAAGAAATCAAAGACGATAAGGCTCAGAAGAATGAAAAGGCAAATGCCGCAAAGGCTAAGCCTGTTGTAAACAGATCTGTAAGAGTCGATATTGAGAAGCTCGATGATCTTATGAACCTTGTAAGTGAGCTTATCATTGAAAAGAACAAGATAGTGTCGATTTCTTCTTCAGATGTGACTGAACAGCTTGAGAGAATCACTTCGAACATCCACACTTCCGTTATGAAGGTTCGAATGGTTCCCATCGAGAGTGTTGTAAACAGATTCCCCCGTATGATCAGAGATCTTTCAAAGAAGCTTGACAAGAAGATGGAGCTTCATATGTCAGGTGAAGAGACAGAGCTTGACAGAACCGTTATTGATGAGATTGGTGATCCTCTTATGCATCTTCTCAGAAATTCAGCTGACCACGGTCTCGAGTCGAATGAGGAGAGAATCAGTAAAGGCAAGAGCGAAGTCGGCAACATCTGGCTTGATGCTTATCAGGAAGGCAACAACGTTGTAATTGAAGTCCGGGATGACGGAAACGGAATCAACCTTGAGAAGGTTAAAAATAAGGCTATCGCAAACGGACTCTATTCGAAGGAGCAGGCAGACGCTCTTTCCGAGAAAGAGATTATTGACATCCTCTTCAGACCCAGCTTTTCAACTGCAGATGTTATTTCGGATGTTTCGGGACGTGGCGTAGGTCTTGATGTTGTAAAGTCAAAGATTGAATCGTTAAGCGGCAACATCGAGGCTAAAACAGTTGCAGGAGAGGGTTCAACCTTTACTATCAGGCTTCCGCTTACACTTGCCATTATTCAGTCACTTATGGTTATCATCGGTGATGAGAAGTATGCAATCCCGCTTCCGTGCATTCAGACAATTGAGGATGTTCCCGCATCTGATGTTAAGCTTGTACAGAACAAGGAAGTTATTAATCTGAGAGGTACTGTTGTTCCGCTTCTTCGTCTTGATGAGATCCTTGATATCCCGAATTCAAAGAGGGATGCAGAAAACCTTACAGTTGTTATTGTAACAAAGGGCGAGCGTCTTGCCGGTCTTGTTGTAGATGACCTTATCGGACAGCTTGAGATCGTTATTAAGTCTATCGGAAAGTACATTAATAATTCGAAGATGATCAGCGGCGCTACAATCCTGGGCGATGGCGAAATCGCACTGATCCTTGATGTTAACAACTTAGTATAGGAGGGACGGATTTATGGATCTGAATATTGCAGTTAAGACTGAATCTAAACAATACATAGGTATTACGATCGGAATTGAGCAGTACGGAATAGATATTTCATTCGTAGACAACATCGTAAAGATGCAGAAGCTCACGAGAGTTCCCAAGGCCCAGACCTACTTCCTCGGAGTTATTAACATTCGTGGTGAAATTATACCTGTCATGAGTCTTCGGCTTAAATTTGGTCTTGAACCCGATAAGATTGGTCCCAAGACCAGAATCCTCATTATTAAGCCTGACAAAAACTCGGCTGTTGGTATAATTGTCGACGAGGTTAAGGAAGTATTTAATATTTCAGAGGATGAGATTGATAAGGCTCCTCAGAACAATGATGAAACGGCAAGTTACGTTCTTGGCGTAGGCAAGCATGAGAAGGGTCTCATTACACTTCTGAATATCATGAGTGTCATAAGTGAAAGAAAAGAAGAACAGTAGAAAAGTTAAGAGGGGCGGCCGTCTTTAGCCGCCCCAATCTTTGCCAGAGGGGGAAAAATGAGCGCTCAACGTTTAGAGGATTTCAGTGATATACAGCTTGACGTTTTGAAAGAAATCGCGAATATCGGAGCAGGAAATGCTACGACTTCGCTTTCCAATCTGCTTAATGCAAGTGTTGACATGTCTGTACCGACTGTCAGGTTTCTTGAGTTCAAGGAGCTTGGAGATATAATCGGAGGTGCCGAGAATCTTATTGTCGGCATTTTGCTTACTCTTGAGAACGATCTTGATGGTATGATGATGTTCATCATGGAAAAAGATGCTGCTCATAAGGTTGTAAGCAGACTGATGGGACGACCTGCCGTTACATTTGATGATTTTGATGAGATGGATCTCTCGGCACTTAGAGAAATCGGAAACATCATAGCAGGTTCATATCTTTCTTCAATCTCTTCATTTACAAATTTGGTTATTACTTCAAGTGTTCCCTATTTATCAATTGATATGGCCGGTGCAATATTAAGTGTTCCGGCGATAGAATTCGGAAAGATAAGCGATAAGGCACTTCTGATCCAGTCTAGATTTGGTGATGAGAATACTGTGGTTGACGGATATTACATTCTGATACCTACTTTGGAGTCGTTTAACAAGATTTTCAGTTCTTTTGGATTATAATCGGGTAGGTTTGATATGGGTGAGATGATAAAAGTCGGTATGGCTGATATGAATTTGTGCTTTCCTCCCGATGCTATTACAACGTTGGGACTTGGATCTTGTGTCGGCATATGTTTATATGACACGCTGACAAAGGTTTCGGGTATGGTTCATGTCATGCTTCCTGACAGTACGATAATTAGAAATAATGATAATATAGCTAAGTTCGCCGATACCGGAATAAAGGAACTTCTTAAGCGCATGCTTGAAAGAGGCGCCTCAAGAGGTTGTATAAGAGCTAAGATTGCCGGTGGTGCTCAGATGTTCGCCTTCGGTACGAACAGTGACATGCTTCGCGTCGGTGAGAGGAATGTTGAGGCAACTAAGAGGATTCTTTCCGAACTTCGGATTCCGATTATGGCAGAGGATTGCGGACTCAACTATGGACGTACAATTGAGTTCTATCCGGAAAATTTTGAACTTGTAATCAAAGCAGTTGGTAAAGAAAGAAAGGTAATCTGATTTGAAAAAGAGCGCACTTATTCCGCTGATTGTTATGCTTGTCAGCGGAGCTTTGGCATGTCTGTACTGTATGAGAAACGATCTTCGCGTTTTTCTTGCGATGATTGTTATCTTTGGAACGATGACAGTCTTTTACAGCGTCACAAAGTTCATATTCAGCATATCGGAGAGAATTTCGCGGGAAATCGAAGAAAAAGAGATTATTAAGCGCGAGGCTGCCATAATCAGGGCACAGGAGGAACAGAGGCGCTATGAAGAGGAGGAGGCAGCGGCAAGAGAAGCTGAACTTGCAGCCAATCTCACCGGTAACGGCGACGAATTTGGAGAACCCGGGTATGAGTTTGGCGGCTATTATGATGAGCCTGATGAAATCGATCAAAGTGCTGCAGATTACGGATTCTGACAGCTCTTTGCGCCGCTGATTCTGTTAATCGAAAATTATTCGACAGATATCGTTAATCCTTTGACACATTGGTATTGAATTTTGATGTCATTAATATATATAATAGACTAAAGTAGTATACGTGGGGAGTATTATTTCATGAGTGTAAACGACCGTGTAAAGCTTTGGGACGATTATGGAAAACATAAGACTCCGGAGCTTCGGGAAAAGATAATACTTGAATATTCCGGCATGGTGAAAATCATTGCGGGAAAGCTGAGCATTTACCTCGGATACAATGTTGAATTTGAGGATCTGGTCAGCTACGGGATTTTTGGTCTGATTGATGCTATCGACAAGTTTGACCCTGACAAGGGTGTTAAGTTTGAAACTTACGCGTCGCTTCGAATCAGAGGAGAGATTCTTGATCAGATAAGAAAGCTTGACTGGATGCCAAGAACCTTGAGGCAGAGGCAGAAACAGCTTGATGCAGCCTACAGAAAGATTGAGGTTGAAACTGGAAGAACGGCAAGTGATGAGGAGCTTGCCGCGGAACTCGGGATAAGCATGGATGAGCTTGAAAGCTGGCACAACCAGACGAAGGCATCATGTCTTCTTTCTCTCGAGGAGTATATGGAGCAGAGTGATGTTTCCGCAGAAAATTCAACGAGCTGTGACTATGTCCAGCCCGAAAGGGTCGTTGAGAAGCAGGAGCTTAAGAAGATTCTAATGGAGGCTCTTGCTACTCTGACAGAAAAGGAAAATAAAGTTGTTGTGCTTTATTATTACGAGGATCTTACGCTTAAAGAAATCAGCAGGATTCTTGAGGTATCGGAGTCACGTGTTTCCCAGCTTCATTCGAAAGCAATTGCTAAGTTGAGAGTTAAGCTCGGAGACAATATGGCGATGTTTTTAGGTTAATCGCACTATGGATTTGGGTGGGTCCTTTGTGCAGACAGTGTGATGGGGGTTACGCTGTTTTTGTTATGAACAGGAGGAGTTTTTTTGGGAAGAAACGGTTATTTTCAATTAATCGCAACGCAGGACGCTACTTATGTTGATCTTTATCCTCCGGTTGAGGACGGAGAACCAATTGATGAATTCGAAATGGAGAAGTTTTTTCTCAATAAGGGCGTTCAGTTTGATAAGACACTGATTCACAATTCTCTTAACGGTCTTAAGGAAAAGAAGACGGTACGCATTAATGACAGGCGAATGACGATTGAGCCTGAGTACATGGATGTGGATATCAGTCTTGATGCAGATAAGGCTGTAGTAAGATTCTATGCACCTACCAAGGGCGGTCCGATCTTTGACAAGGCGGATATTCTTGCAAATCTTGCAAAAAACGGCGTAAAGTACGGAATCAAGGATGATGTAATCGATGAGTTTTGCAGAACGAGAGAGTACTGCAAGTCTTTTGTCATGGCTGAAGGTGTTCCTATGGTTCATGGAAAGAGTGCCAAGATTACGTACATGTTCAATACCGATGTTTCGAGAAAGCCTAAAATGCTCGATGACGGATCAGTTAATTTCCATGATCTTGATACTGTAAGTCACATCAACGCGGGCGATGTAATAGCAAGGCTTGAACCTGCAGTACAGGGAAAACCCGGCATCGATGTTATGGGTCGTGCAATTAAACCCGAGAAGGTTAAGGTTCTGTTCTTGAAAATGGTCAAGAATACGAAGCTTTCACCTGACGGCCTTACGCTTATCAGCGAGGTTTCGGGACATGCTTCGATAGTCGACGGACAGCTTTTTGTTTCCGATACATTTATTGTCCCCGGAAATGTCGATACATCAACAGGTGATATTAACTACAGCGGAAATGTTGAAGTCAAGGG
>JAZLIL010000056.1:0-40707 GCA_045617405.1 Lachnospiraceae bacterium
TTCGCTGTCCGTTCTGCCACAACGCACCCCTTGTACTGAGGCCCGCCTCCCAGCCGCTGATCGCGGAAGACGAGATCTTTGAGCTCCTAAACAACAGAAAGGGCCGCCTCGAGGGCGTGTGCATCACCGGCGGCGAACCCACCCTGAACAAAGACCTCCCCGCATTCTGTGAAAAGATCAAAAATCTCGGTTTCCTTGTCAAGCTGGACACAAACGGCACCAATCCGATTATGCTTCGCGCACTTCTTAACCGCGGGCTGATTGACTATGTTGCAATGGATATAAAAAGCTCCCTTGAAGGATACCCCGCCGCTTGCGGAATACCGGACTTTGATACCTCGGCAATAAGAGATTCCGTCGCTATCATTAAAAGCTCGTCAATCGAAAGCGAATTCCGGACCACCGTTGTCGACGGGATTCACACGCCCGATACTATGGAACAGCAGGGCAGATGGCTTTCAGGTACTAAACGACTATTTCTTCAAGCCTTCAAAGATTCCGGCGATCTGATTGTTCCTTCTTCGAAAGGTGTTGATAAGAAAACAATGGAGCTGTACCGCCTGATTTTGTCAAAGTATATTTCCGAGGTCACAATAAGAGGTATCTGATCATGGCGTTTGAATTTGAATATCAAACGGAACGGCTTTTGCTGAAGGTTCTTGACGGTTCTTCAGCGGCGGAAGTTCTTCGTTTCTACTACTATAACCGGGACATTTTCGAGCCCTACGAATCAACAAAGCCCTCTGACTTCTACACCTTCGAGGGCATGAAAAATATAGTCAACGGTGAGTTTAACGTTATTGCAAAAGGGCATGGCGTCCGTTACTACCTGTTTCTGAAGAACGATCCCCGAACAATAGTCGGAACCGTCAGCTTCTCGCATCTTCATGACAACGGCGGCTGGTCCTGCGCCATCGGCTACAAGCTTGACAGAGATTACATCGGATACGGCTACGCCTTTGAGGCCTGTTCGTTTCTCATCCCTACCGTTATGGAATCCTGTGACGTAATGCGTATCATAGCCGACATAATGCCCTCGAATGCGGATTCTCTGCGACTCATAGACAGACTCGGCTTCACCTTTGAGACCGTAGCAAAACAAAGCCACAATATCTGCGGCAAGAACGAGGATCACCTTCGGTATGCAATCCTTCGAGAGGACGTTTTGGGAAAGAACTGAAAAGACGCACGCATCCTTGCGAAGTGCCTTAAGCAATGAAAACACATTTTCCTGTATAACAAAGAAGCAGCCATTCAGGCTGCTTCTTCTTTTTTCTTAACATCTTCCATAACGCTCTTGAGCGCCCTGAAGGCAACAACGGCATAGACAAACCAGAATATTACTTCGGACCCTGTCTTGAGCCAGCCGCACATGCTATTCAGAATCCGAGGAACCATTAAAGGAACCACAATTACGAGGCTTAGCGTGTAGAAATACGAAAACGAAAGCTTCTGCCTGTACGAAGAGTAGATAATCCTTCCGACACAGGCTACCGCAAAGGCTGCTGCCAGAGCATACAAAAGATAGCTGAGCACTGTCATGCCGACCGATACCCAGTAAACAAGATTGGCAAACATCCCTATCCACTCCTTAATCATCGTTTTATTGAATTCGGTGATTCCGAGCGTGTCAAGAAACTCCTTGTAGCTGAAGCTTCTTACCATTCCGTTTGCCATAACGGCTCCCTGATGCTTTCCGATAAGCAGCACCGTTTCAAAACCGGAACGGTACTTTTCCATAACATCGTTTTCCGTATATGAATCTATGTCTGTATTCACTTCCACGAAAACACCGCTTTCAGAAAGACTTGAAGCATCTGCCCGGAGCTCTCCGTTGTTGTACTCAAGCACATTCTGCCTGTCTATCACGCCGTTCACGGTGTCTCTTAATTCACCCGTAGCGCTCTTTAACGGAATCCCCGCACAAAGAAGTATTATCACAACCATGGCAATGAAGAAATACCCTACTCTTTTCCCCGTCTTTTCAGTCATCACTTCCACGTATCTTTCGCTCTTCACATAACCTGCGAGTGAATTGACAAGTATCTTTATCATCTGTTTTTTCCTCCTACTCGACACTCTTTAGCGATTCAACCATATCAATCTTCCGAAGCTTTATCAGCATAAACAAATTGACTGCTGCCGCAAACGCGAGCGTCAGAACAACACTTATCAGGTAGCTGACCGGCTTGATATCACGTCCGAACATTATCATATCAATCTCACACGTTCCGATTACAAAAGCATGCAGATACCGCCCGAGAAAACATCCCGCAACGATTCCGAAGATTGTCAGCCAGATATTCTCACGGTAGACGTAAATCGCCACCTCCGGATCGTAGAATCCGAGAAGCTTTAACGTTGCCAGTTCCCTTCGCCTCTCAATTATATTGATATTGTTAAGATTAAACAATACTATAAATGCAAGTAATGCCGCCGATGTGATAAGAACCCAGATGACAAGATCGAGCGCATGCATCATATCGGCCACTTTATTCTCGAGAGTGATGACATTTGTGTAGGCATCGATCCAGTCCTTCGAAAGGATTCTTCCTGCAAGCCCGCTTCTCTCCTCGTCCGTCAGTTCTTCATTCATCTGTATGAAGAGCTCGTTGTACTCGGGATCCTCCCCGAATACGGTCCTGTAGTAACCGGGGCTCAGATATACATAGTAGTAGAGATAGTTCTCAGCTATCGTAACGACCTTCACGGTATATCTTTCCGTCTCAGACTTCTTGATGACAAGAGTATCGCCGATTCCGACACCGAGCATCTTCCCGAGCTTTTCCGATATGACTGCTCCCTCATCTGGGAATTCGTACTTCTCTTTGCTCACTCTGTCCTGAAGACTCAGATACTCTTTTGTCATATTAATATCTTCCGGAATGAAAACGTAAGCGGCCTTTGTAATCTCTTCACCTGATGTGCCGGCACAGACATCCGTCAGAGTATTGCTCACCAGCATGTAATCATATATCTCCGGCTCTTCATTATACAAAGCTTCGGCATTTTTGGAATTCTCTTCATATCCGAGATCGCTGTCAACAGACATATAGGCATCATATGTCCAGATGCTGTTGTACTGCTTTGTTACAATGTCCTGAATCGAATCGCGAAGACCGAATCCTACAAGAAGCAGTGCCATCGTTCCTCCGATTCCGAAAATTGTCATGAAAAACCGCTTCTTGTAACGGAAAAGATTCCTGACTGTCGACTTTCCCGAGAAAGAAAGCTTCTTCCAGATGAACCCGATTCTTTCAAGAAATACGCGCTTTCCGTCTTTTGGTGCCTCGGGACGCATAAGCTCCGCCGGTACCGCCATAAGCTCTACGTAGCAGGTGAAAATCGTGACCAGAATCGTAGTTGCAATGGCTATCCCTGATGCTGCAAGAGATATGTTCCACTGAATCGGAATGACAGGATCCGGAAGAGAATTGTAAAGTATCTTATATGCATCAATAATAACTAAAGGCAGAATGACACTTCCCCCCGCAACGCCGATTACGCAGCCGATGACGGTTGACGAAATGGTATAGCGCAGGTACTTGCCCATAATGGAAAGCTTCCCGTAGCCGAGAGCCTTCATTGTTCCTATGTTTGTACGCTCTTCTTCGATCATTCTCGTCATTGTCGTAAGACTGACGAGCGCTGCCACAAGATAAAAGATTGCGGGGAAGACCTTGCCGATGGCTCCGATTCTTTCAGAATCCTGCTTGTACTCAGCATAGGTCTGGATACTGTTCCGGTCGAGCACATACCACTCGGGAACATCGAGCTCACCAAGCTTTTCCCTCGCGTCGGCAATCTTCTCCTCTGCATCGGCAACTTCACTGTCGTACGTTACTTCTGCGTCGGCCATCTCCTTTTTAGCATCCTCGAGCTTTACTCTTCCGTCCTCAAGCTCGCGGCGACCATCCTCAAGCTCTCGCCGGCCGTCCTCGAGCTCTGCCTTTGCGTCCCTGATCTTATCCTCCGCATTGTTAAGTTCTCTGAGTCCGTCCTCCCATTCCTTCAGTCCGTCAAGATACTCTTCTCTTGCGTCCGCAAGCTTCTTTTCGTTCTTTTCAAGCTCTTCACGGCCTTTCCTGAGTTCTGCTTCACCGATATCGACTTCCTTTTCTGCTGCCGCAAGCTCTTCCTCACCGGCTTCAAGCTGTAAACAGCCCTGTTCGACAGCCTGAAGGCTGGCGTCGTATTCTGCCTTCGCCGCCGCATACTGCTGTTTCATGGTCTCCGGCCAGTAGTCATACCCTTCAAAATTTGCCGCAGCCATGTCGAGCTGTGCCCTCGATTCCTCGAGCACCGCCCTGTTCTCTTGAAGTTCCTTTTTGCTTTCTTCTATTTTCTTTCTGGCCTTCTCAAGCTTCTTTTCATTCTTTTCAAGTTCCTTTCGCCCGTCGGCAAGCTCCTTCTCGCCGTCCTCTATCTTCTTTTGGGCATCGCTTAGCTCTTCTTTGGCCTCGTCGAGTTTTTTTCTGTTCTCGCTGATTTCCTGCTCGCCGTCAGAAATATCCTTTTCACCGTCGGCAAGCTCCTTTTCGCCGTCAGCCACTTCCTGCTCGCCATCGGCAAATTCTTCTTCCGCATCGGCAAGCTTCTTCTTTGCGTCGGCAAACTCGGCTTTGGCGTCTTCAAGCTGACTTTCCGCATCCTTAATCTTTTCGTCCGCCTCACTGTAGACCTCGTCGTAGCGTGCCCTGCAGCGTTCGTCCTCAAGAAGCTCAATCCTGTCGCAGATATCTGAAACGATATCCTCATACTCATCACTGTGACAGTTGAGACCATCAACCAGGTCGCTCTTTATATAAATACCTGTGTAACAGTCAAGCTTAAAGGAATTCTTCGGCAGAACGATAAATGCATCCGCCTTTCCGCTTCCGATGCCTATGGTTCCTCTGTCCCACGACAGATAGTAGGAATATGTTCCGACTCCGACAATCTTATAGGTGGTCTCCTCCAGGGTGTCCAGAATGTCTTCATCAGTTCCCGAAGAAAGCGTAATGGTATCTCCGATCTGATACGCGTCAAAATTAGTAAGCCACGAATCGATGAAACATTCGTCCTGAGCTTCGGGGAGGCGTCCCTGCTCGACGGTCAGCCTGTTCATGTCTTCGCAGAGCGAGAAAACATGCATTGCGTATGAGGCATCATTGGAATAGCTCATCGCTTCGGTCTGATAGACGCCCTCTATACGGTCGACTCCGTCCACCTGCGATATTGAAGCAATATCGTCATCTGTGAGACCAAGCGTTCCGACCGTCCAGATATCCATAAAATCCGTCTCTTCATAGAGCGAATTGACCGTCAGACTCATATCCGGCTCCGCAGAACGCACTCCGGCATAGAAAGCCACGCCGAGTGCCATAATCAGCATAATCGACAAGTATCGGCTGAAGCTTCTCTTTATTTCTCTTAATAGATCTTTTCTTTGTGCCCTTTTCATTTATCCTACCACTCTATCAAATCAACATTTGCCGGATTATCATTGATCCGGATCTTACTTACCATTCCGTTCTTAATCTCAATCACCCTGTCTGCCATCGGAGTAATCGCCTGGTTGTGTGTAATAACGATAACCGTCATGTTGTTTTTCCGGCATGTATCCTGAAGAAGCTTTAATATTGCCTTTCCTGTCTGATAATCAAGCGCTCCCGTCGGTTCATCGCACAGCATCAGCTTTGGATTCTTTGCGAGGGCGCGGGCGATGGAAACTCTCTGCTGCTCGCCACCCGACAGCTGAGACGGGAAATTCCCGATTCTGTCGGAAAGACCGACCTCCCTGAGCACATCCTCGGCATCAAGAGGGTCTTTCGTGATCTGCAGTGCCAGTTCAACATTCTCCTTTGCCGTAAGATTCTGTATCAGATTGTAGAACTGGAATACAAATCCGACATCGTCACGTCTGTATCCCGTAAGCATCCTGTTGCTGTATCCTGTAATATCAACACCATCCACAATAATCTCACCCGAAGTCACCGTATCCATTCCACCGAGCAGATTGAGCACTGTCGTCTTTCCCGCGCCGCTCGGACCGACAACGACAACGAATTCGCCCTTTTCAATCTCGAAGCTCATCCCGAAAACGGCTCTTATCTCAATCTCGCCTGATTTGTATATTTTCTTTACATCTTTCAGTGTTATATAGCTCATTCTCCCAACCTTTCTCTGATGCATATCAGAAATCCGCTCTGTAGTATTCCCGGACAGATGTTGTCTCAAAACCGCACTTTGTATACAGATGAACTGCTGCCCTGTTCCCCTGTGAAACCTGCAAAACAAGACGTTTCGGGTACCTTTTGATCATTTCTTTCATCATTCGCTCGCCGTAGCCTTTGTTTCGCTCGGCCTCTTCTACTTCAAATTCATATATACAGTTCTCACTTATGCCGATTCCGACACGCGCTGAGCCGATTCTTCTTCCGTCTTTTCGAAGAACAATGACTTCCCCCGTATCACCGGCGTCAACTTCAAATGAAAATCCCGGCTCTTCACCGACCGAAGCGAAAATGACTTCCGGATTCGCTTCCGCGCACCGCTTTTCATATTCCCTCACCATAAGAAGCTCGCCTGTCAGAAGCCTCGCCCCAAGATGTGAAAGAACAGCCGCTCCGTCAGCAGAAACAGGTTCGAGAACAAACACTGTCCTCTCGATTCCGTATGACAAAAGCTCTTCCTGTGCTTTAGCGTAAAGCTTTGTGAAAAGTCCCTTCCTTCTGTAATCCGGATGGGTGAAGCCCGTAACCTCAGCTTCATTTTCCGAGGGAATAAACAGACAAAGAAAAGCCACCGGCTTTTCTTCGTCGAAATACGTAAAGAAGCATTTGATGCTTCTTTCAAAATTGTATTCTGAGGAAAGAAAAACCTCCCCCTCTGTGCCGTCTTTCTCACGGCAAATCCTCTCAAGCTCCCTGATTTCTTCCTTCATCGCCCTTCGAAGCGATGACCTGCAGCTAAACCTCATCAAAAAGCCTCCCGTCGGCTTTCGCTCAGTTTGTCGGAAAGAAGTGCGAATTCCTCGAGTGTGAGCGTCTCTCCCCTGACGCTTGCTCCCTTTTGAAGAGCCTCTATTGCACTTGCAATCTCTTCCTTTGTAAAATCAATCTCCGGCGAATTGCAAAGACCATTCAAAAGCGTCTTTCGTCTTTGATTGAAGGATGCTCTGATACATTTGAACATAAGCGCCTCGTCTTTCACCCGGACAACCGGCTCGCGGTTAAGCGTCAGCCTGATAACCGCCGAACTGACATTAGGACGCGGCATAAAACAATTTGGCGGAACATTTGCCACAATGTAGGGTGTGGCGTAGTACCGCACCGCCAGAGTCAGCGCACCGTAGTCCTTGGTTCCCGGCTCCGCCTGCATCCGCTCGGCAACCTCCTTCTGAACCATGACTGTAATGTTGTCAATCGGCACCTTTCTCTCAAACAATCCCATGATAATCGGTGTCGTTATATAGTAGGGAAGATTGGCAACCACCTTTATCGGTTTTCCGCCGTTCTCCTCTTCCACAAGCTTATTTATATCAAACTTCAGTATGTCCTGATTGATAATCTTAACATTGTCATATGAAGAAAGTGTGTCGTTCTCAAGAATCGGAATCAGCATTTTGTCGATCTCTATGGCAACGACCTTTCCCGCTGCCTCGCACAGATACTGTGTCATTGTTCCTATTCCGGGACCGATTTCAAGAACCATGTCATCCTTCGTAATCCCGGCAGCAGCGATAATCTTCGAAAGAACATGCGTATCCACAAGAAAATTCTGCCCATACTTCTTTTGAAATACAAATCTGTACCTGTTGAGGATTTCTATTGTGTTTTTGGGCTCTGCGAGTGTAGCCATATTTCCTGCTATTTTCTCCTTCTGGTTTTGACAAGCATCAGTGTAAGTCCCGCAAGGAGAACAACGCTGCCGCTCGTAATCCCGAGGATCATCGGGAATCTGCCTTCATCCGACCCGCTTGTCATTGACTTAAAGGTCTTTTCGCCCTGCCGCCTTTTTTCTGCCCTGTCTACATTGGCAAACGCAACTTCAAGCGGAATCATATGATCCGGCCATTCTTCCCTGAACACACCTGCGGTAATCGGATAGTCCCTGTTATAATACAAAATATCAACATTTCCTACAACCCTGCCGCCAAAAGTGTACTCGACATGACCGATTAAATTTTCGCCATGCTCAATCTCGCGCCCGGACTCAAGAACGACCTCCTTCTCAGCTGCCTTGTAATCAACACCGTTCGGGAGGATAATACTGCCTGTGTCGCTCATATAAAAAATCCTGTCCTCGCTTCTTCCGAACATGTCAACGTCCCTGAAAAGCGACGGAAACTGCCGGACGTCTTCAACCTCCGCATCGGAAATGTTGTAGAGAGAGTAATTCTCGAAACAGTAATCAAGAAGTGTCTTCGTCTCATTGTAGACTGTCGGCCATCCATCAGCATACATCACTGCGCATATCAAGGTCATACCGTTCTTTTTCGCGTAGGTTGTCAGACAGTTTTTTGCCTGCGATGTTGAACCTGTCTTTCCTCCGATGCAGTAATCATACCGCATCGTCTTGTTGATAAACCAGTGATGGTTTGTCAGAAGTCTTGCCTCTGACTTGTTGGTTGCCGGCATTGAATAGGTACTTGTCGCCGTAATTTTTGCAAATACGGGATTAGCCATTGCCGCACGGCTGATGATTGCCAGATCGTAGGCGCATGTGTAATGCTCGCTGTCATGAAGACCGTGAGTGTTTACAAAGTTCGAATTGACACATCCAAGTGCCTTTGCCTTGGCGTTCATCATCTTGACATAACGCCCCACCGAACCTGCCACTTGCTCGCCGACGGCATAGGTAGCCTCGTTTGCCGACTCAAGCATGATTCCGTAGAGCGCCTCCTCCATGGAAAGCTGCTCTCCCTCAGTAAGACCCATCCGGCTTGACGTCTTTGATACGTAATTGTCCGCTTCATAAGAAACCGTCACTGTATCGGAAAGCTCGCTGTTTTCAAGCGCGACAAGCGTTGTAAGCACCTTTGTCGTACTTGCGGGATAGTGCCTCGCGTAGATATTCTTCTCGTACAGTATGAGCCCTGTGTTCGCCTCCATGACAATTGCCGAATCTGCCGAAATCTCAGGTCCCACCGGCCAGGTGTAATCCGGATTGTCAGCTGCAAAAGCGTTTATCGGGACAGCACAAACGAGTCCGCCAAGTACAGCCGCAGCGGCAGCAATTATCCTGATTAATTGTCTTATCTGTTTTTTCATCCCGGCTCCGAAACTTTTGTTACAGGCTGTATCCTACTTCGAATGCCTTCTTGTTAATCTCGATGGTTTTTGCCGGAACTGTCTGCTCGATAACCGCAAGCCAGTCTTCCTTCTTAAAGCCCATGTGCTTTGCTGCCACTCCGAGAACCACAACGTTGAAGGCCTTGGCATTTCCGAGCTTCTTTGCCTCTGCCATTGCATCGACACTGAGCACAGTGTGCTTCTCTTTAAGACCTTCGATGATGTTTTCGGGATACTCGGCTGCTCCGATAACTACGGGCATGGGGTCGATTCTCTGGTCGTTTACTACAATAACGCCGTCTTTCTTAAGAAAATGTGCGTATCGAAGTGCCTCAAGTCTCTCGAAGGCGATGAGTACATCAGCCCAGCCTTCTTCAACAATCGGCTCGTTAACCTTCTCACCGTATCTGACATATGTTACAACGCTGCCTCCGCGCTGTGCCATTCCGTGAACCTCCGAAAGCTTGACATCATATCCTGCGCGGATTGTCATGTTTCCGAGAATTCGGCTTGTAAGCAGTGTTCCCTGACCGCCTACACCAACTATCATAATGTTCTTTGTCATAATAATCTCCTGTCTTCCGCTAAACACGGTATATCAAAATCAGGTTTTGCATTCTGTTTACATATCAACCTTTTCAATCGCTCCATGATTGCAAATCTGTGAGCACAGTCCGCAGCCGTTGCACATGGTATCATTGATCTCAATGGAACCGTCTGCCTTCTTAGTGATGGCGGGACATCCGGGCTTCATACAAAGACCGCACTTTTTGCACTTGTCGGGATTAATCTGATACCTGCAGGTGTGCTTTGTTGTCTTAAGAAGTGCGCACGGTGCCTGAACAATGATAACCGAAACCTCGTCCTTTGCAACTTCTTCCTTAATGCCTGCCTCAAGTGCCTTTATATCAAATGCATCGATCACTCTGACATTCCTGATTCCCATTGCCTCGCAAAGCTTTTTGATGTCGATGGCGGGAACGGTTTCACCCTTAAGTGTCCTGCCGGTTGCGGCGTGATCCTGATGACCTGTCATACCGGTCGTTGAATTGTCAAGAATCAGAACTGTTCCGGTACCCTGATTGTAGACCATGTTCATTAGGGAATTGACTCCGGTGTGCATGAAGGTCGAATCACCGATAACTGCTACCCAGTTCTTAATATAATCCTTGCCCTTTGCCTTCTCCATTCCGTGAAGTGAACTGATTGAGGCACCCATGCAGATTGTTGTATCAACAACGCCGAGAGGTGCTACGGCTCCGAGGGTATAGCAGCCGATGTCTCCTGCTGCATGAATCTTAAGCTTATTAAGAACATAGAAGGTGCTCCTGTGAGGACAGCCGGGGCAGAGGATCGGAGGTCTGACGGGAACCTGTGCTGCTGTTTCTAAATCAAGGTTTTCCTTGAGGATTGATTTCTTTAAGAGATTTGTTGAATACTCACCCTGAACAGTGAGTATCTCTTTGCCGATTGCTTTGATTCCCCAGGACTTAACCTGCTCTTCGATAATGGGGTCAAGCTCTTCAACAATGTAGAGTGTTTCTACCTTTGCTGCGAACTCTTCAATGAGCTTTCTCGGAAGGGGATTGACAAGACCAAGCTTTAATACGCTTGCGGAGGGAAGTGCTTCCTTTACGTACTGATAAGCAATACCGCAGGTTATTACGCCAACCTTGGTGTCATTCATCTCAACTCTGTTTACTAAGAAGCCGCAGGCATCGGCTGCCATTCTCTTTTCTCTGTCTTCCACATGAAGATGGCGCTTGATTGCATTACCCGGCATCATAACGTTCTTTGCCACATTCTTCTCATAAGGCTTGTCCTCGGGTGTAACCCTGTCTTCAAGAGTAACAAAGCCCTGTGAATGAGAAAGTCTTGTGGTTGTGCGGAGGATTACGGGTGTATCGTAAGTCTCGCTCAGTTCAAACGCGAACTTCATGAAATCCTTTGCCTCCTGACTGTCGGAAGGCTCGAGAACGGGAACCTTTGCAGCTCTTGCAACGGCTCGCGTATCCTGCTCATTCTGTGAACTGTTAAGTCCGGGGTCGTCCGCTGCAACGAGAACGAGGCCTCCATTGGCTCCGATGTAGCTTGCCGTATAAAGCGGATCGCTTGCAACATTGACGCCGACATGCTTCATGGATGCCATTGCCCTGACGCCCGAGATTGAAGCTCCGATTGCAACTTCCATGGCAACCTTCTCGTTAGGTGACCACTCACAGTATATCTCATCATACTTTACTATTGTCTCGCTGATTTCCGTACTCGGCGTTCCGGGGTATGCAGCCGAAACCTTCACGCCTGCTTCATATGCGCCGCGCGCAATCGCCTCATTGCCGAGCAGAATCTTTTTTTCCATACTCATAATAACCTCCATATATCATAGCAGCCTCAAACTGCAATAGTTCCCTAAATTTTAGCACAATAAAGTGTCGTAGGCAAGAAAAAAAGCACCAACCCCGAAACTCTACGGTTTCAAAATCGGTACTTTGCAGTGCATCTTCAGGGGCTCGAACCCTGGACACCCTGATTAAGAGTCAGGTGCTCTACCAACTGAGCTAAAGATGCATTCCTTTCGGATTTCCGCGCCCGTTTTCCGAACGCAAGATGAATTATATACCCGCGATTTAAAAAATGCAAGCACTTTTTACATTTTTTTATAAAAACATTTTCGAAGCGAAAATTCCGGCAGTTTACCCGGCTTTCGCCCATCCGGAAAATCTAGCAGGACAGCAGCTGCCTGATCTCCATCTTTGAGATCCTGCCGGCATTCTTTGCCACCGGACTCCCGTTTTCAAACACCATCAGTGTCGGCACCGAATAGATCTTGTACTTTGACAGGATATCAAGTGCATTGTCCGCATCAACGGTACAAACCTTCACACTGTCCGAGAGCTCCTCTGCCACTTCTCTTACAAGACTTGCGACGACTTTGCAAGGCTTGCACCACTCCGCAGAAAAGTCCACGAGTACCGGCTGCTCCGAATAAAGCACCTCCTGTCTGAAGTTTTTCCCGTTAAGCTCTACAACCATATCTTCTCCTTTTGGCCAAATGACCGGATCTTCTATCTGCTGATTACCATCTTGTGGATTGGATTTCCTTCCTTTGAAAACCGCTCTTCATATTCGGTCATGACATTTTCCGAAACGAATTCACTGTTATGAAGATCGAATGTCACAAGCTCCTTTTTCCATCCGGCTTCGTCTGCCTCGGCAAGCGAGAACTCGAACAATCCCGTATTGTCCGTCTTAAACTCGACTCTTCCTTCCTTCTTTAAGAAGGTGTCATACTTTTTCAGGTATTCTCCCGAAGTCAGACGGCGCTTTGCGTGTCTGTCCTTCGGCCAGGGATCCGAGAAATTCAGATAAATTCTGTCAATCTCATCTTTGTCGAAGATTGTTTCAATATACTCAGCATCAAATCTTATCAGCCTGAGATTTGGAAGCTTCAGCTCCTCCTGCTTCCTCGTCGCATAGAGAAGAACCGTAGAGTACTTCTCTATTCCGATGTAGTTAATGCCGGGATTTTGTCCCGCCAGTGTCGTAATGAATTTGCCCTTGCCCATTCCGACCTCGATGTGGATCGGATTATCATTTCCAAAAACCCTGTGCCAGTTTCCCCTGTTCTGCTCGGGAGTGTGCTCTACATACTCATTCTCCGCTATCATCTCACGGGATCCTGTAATATTTCTCAGTCTCATACTCTTACTCTTCTGTCAGAAGACGCCATGAAAGTTCTTCATAAACCCTTCCGGCACTGTTGATTATCGTAACTCTTTCCTTTATCGGCTTCCTCGTTTCGGATTCTTCGCAGAGCAGTCCTTCCTCTTCGAGACGTCTCTTCGTCTGCCTTGCTGTTCCCTCGCCGCCGTCAAAGAATTCAAAATCATAGTTGATTGCTTTTCGGATTGCTCTCTTTGCAAAAGGAAAATGCGTACAACCAAGAACAACGGCGTCGAACTTTATTTTCCCGCAGGACGAAACAACATCCGTGAGATACTCAAGACATGCTTCGTCGTCGGCAAGTCCGCTCTCTACAAATCTGACAAGATCCGAGCAGGATCTTCTGTAGATGTCGGCCTCTTCCTCAAACCTTTCGGAAAGCTTGCCGAGTTTTTCGCTCTTTACGGTAAACGGCGTCGCAAGAATCAGAATCTTCGGTTTAACGCCATCCGACGTGTGATACTTCTCAAATGCGGGCTTCAGTGCAGGTTCGATTCCGATAACCGGAAAATCCGGATAATCGGCCCGAAGTTCGTTTATACAGCTCGCGGTAATTGTGTTGCAGGCAATCACAATGGCCTTGATACCTTTTGCGTACTCATGGGCAATGGAACTCTTTGTGTGGCTGTAAACCTGTGCTGCCGTTTTCTCTCCATAGGGCGCATTTGCGGAATCTCCGACATAGATGAATCTTTCGTCGGGAAGCACCTTTATCAGTTCTCGAAGAACACTGATGCCCCCTACGCCCGAATCTATAACAAGTATATAATCATCTGCCCTGCTCATATATCAAAATCCCCACAAAATATAGTCTCACATCTTTTTTGAGTGTACCATATTTGGTTTTTCTGTGCAACACTAAGCTTGGTTTTTCATACTCTTGTCTTGTTATTTACAATATGATAATATATTTGTGATTATTGTTTCGGGGGATTGATATGGGTCACATTTTTACGATAATCGGAAAAAGCGCTACGGGAAAGGATTTTCTCTTTAACCGCATTCTTGACGAGCTGAAGCTTCCGCTAAAAACAGTCGTCACCTACACGACAAGGCCGGTAAGAGCGGGTGAGACAGACGGCGTAGTCTACAATTTCCGCACAATCCCCGAATTTCTGGAGCTTCGTGAAAAAGGTCTTGTCATCGAATCACGCTGCTATCACACGATGCTTGGTGACTGGTACTATTTTACCGTTGATGACGGCCAGATTACTCCCGACAACAGTTATCTCATGATTACAACTCTCGAGGGCTTTGATAGCCTTCGCAAATTTTACGGTTCTGACAGAGTCGTTCCCCTCTATGTCGAAGTCAATGACGGCGAGCGCCTGATGAGGGCCGTAAAGCGCGAGATGGGGCAGAAGACTCCGAAATTTGACGAGGTCTGCAGACGCTACCTTGCCGATGAGACCGACTTTTCGGACGATAAAATAACAGAACTCGGAATCACAAGACGCTTTAACAACCTTGACAGCGATGTCTGTCTGAAGAAGCTTGAAGAGGCTATCAGAAGTCTGCTCTAGCTTTTGACATCTCCCTTTGTACTACTCAAGACCGTTTTTTATGCCCGGAAGCGTAAACACAGAATACTGATGGATATTAAAGTAAATCCCTTAATTCAGCCAACTAAAACCGAGCCGGTCAAGCAGACCGCTCCGAGTGACGGTTCCTTCAAATTCACTCTGGCAAGTGCAATAGAGGAGGGCGAGCTAAAGGCGCGCCTAAACACTCTGATGGAAGACATCACCCAGCACGGGGAACTCATCAAGAAGAAGCGTGATGTCAAGGAGATGCGCCATTACCGTGCTCTTATCAAGGATTTTATGAATGAGATCGTGAACCGGTCGCATTCCTTTACAAGGGAGAACTTTCTTGACAGGCGTGGGCGTCACAGGGTTTACGGCATGATCCGCCTCGTTGATGAGAAACTCGACCTGCTTGCTCGGGAGCTTATTAAAGACGAACAGGATTCTATCCTGATTCTTAATACAATAGATGATATCCGGGGTCTTCTTCTCGATATTTTTACATGAGGTGTTATGGCTGGTTTTTCGGACGTAATTGGACACAAATCGATTATTGACAGGCTCAGGAGCAGTGTTGCATCTGACCGCATTAGCCACGCCTACATTTTCTCCGGTCCCGACGGTTGCGGAAAAATGATGATGGCAAAGGCTTTTGCCGCAGCACTGAACTGCGACGACGCCAGCGGAGATGTCTGCGGTGTCTGTATGTCATGTATGCAGGCCGAGACTGACAATCATCCTGACATTATCGTTGTCAGGAAGACAAAGAGCGTTGTATCTGTAGATGATATCAGATCCTCGCTTGTAAATGACATTGATATAAAGCCCTACAACGGAAGATATAAAGTCTACATTATCGATGAGGCGGAAAAAATGAACGATTCGGCTCAGAATGCTCTTCTTAAAACCCTTGAAGAGCCTCCTGCGTACGCAGTAATTATTCTTCTTTCCTCCTCTACAGAGCGCTTTCTTCCAACTATTATGTCAAGAAGCGTTCTCATAAGCTTTAACCCGCTTCCCTATGAACAGGTGGCGGACAGACTGATTAGAAACCATGGTGCCGACAAAAACGAAGCTATGTTCCTCGCCGCCTACAGCTGCGGCAACATCGGCCTTGCCGATGCGGCGTATGCTTCACCCGATTTTAAAGAGCGTTCGGGCGAGCTTATCAGATTCCTTTCGGGAGTCAACCGCCTTGACATGGGTGATGTCAACACCATCGCCACAAAGCTCGCTTCGAAGGATTATCCGGTTTCTGATGCCCTGAGGCTTATTGAACTGTGGTTTCGGGACCTGCTTCTCTTCAAATCGTCAGGTTCGATGGAGAGACTTGTCTTCTCCGGAAACATTTCCGAGATTGAACTGCTTTCGGATTATTACAGCTTTTCGGAGCTTTCCGACATTCTTCAGGCTGTATCCGATGCTTCAAAAAAGATTGGTGCAAACGTCAACAAAGAGCTTGTTATCGAGCTGTTACTTATGAAAATCGTTAAGTAGAACGGAGGAATTATGATAAAGGTAATTGGTGTAAGATTCAGAAAAGCGGGAAAGATCTACTACTTCGATCCCCTGGATTTTGATATTTCAAAAGATGACTGTGTTATCGTCGAGACCGCTCGCGGTGTAGAATTCGGACATGTTGTTCTTGCTCCCCACGATGTCGGGGATGACTCCGTCATCCAGCCTTTGAAGCCGGTCATCAGAATCGCAACTGATGAAGACCGTGCGATAGACGCCGAAAACAGAAACAAGGAAAAAAAGGCCTTTGATATATGTCTGGAAAAAATAGCCAAGCATGAGCTCGAAATGAAGCTCATCGAGTGCGAGTACACTTTCGACAACAATAAGGTTCTCTTCTACTTTACCGCTGACGGAAGAATCGATTTCAGAGAGCTCGTCAAAGATCTTGCCAGCGTCTTTCGTACCAGAATTGAGCTTCGCCAGATAGGTGTTCGGGACGAGACAAAGATTCGCGGCGGCATCGGAATCTGCGGAAGACCGCTTTGCTGCAACTCCTACCTTTCTGACTTTATTCCCGTTTCGATAAAAATGGCGAAGGAGCAGAATCTTTCCCTCAATCCGTCGAAGATCTCGGGAACCTGCGGGCGACTCATGTGCTGCCTAAAGAACGAAGAGGATGCATATGAATACCTTAATTCCACACTTCCTTCGATGGGTGACCACGTTACCACTCCCGACGGACTTAAAGGCGATGTTGTCAGCATCAACGTCCTCAAGCAGCAGGTACGTGTCGTTGTAACACTCGATAACGATGTTAAGGAAGCCCGTGAATACAAGGCCGGCGAGCTTTCCTTCAAACCGAGAAAACGCAAGGAGAATCTCGCTGTTGACGAAGAGCTTCGTGCTCTCGAGGCACTTGAGCGCAAGGAGAACAGGCATCTCGATGACTGACAGAAAATGTATCCTGAAGGACGGCGAGCGTCTTGACGACCTCAACCGCAACAATTTGAAAATCATACAGAACCCCGACATCTTCTGCTTTGGCATGGATGCCGTCCTGCTGAGCGGTTTCGCAAAAATTGCAGAAGGCGACATCTGCATGGATTTTGGAACAGGAAACGGAATTATCCCCCTCCTTCTTTCCGCAAAAACCAGGGGACGTCATTTTACCGGTCTCGAGATTCTGGATTACAGCTTCGATATGGCTCTTCGTTCAGTTGAGTATAACGGACTTTCAGACAGAATTTCTATAGTAAAGGGAGACATCCGGGAGGCTTCTTCTCTCTTTCCCCTGTCTTCTTTTGATGTTGTCACCTGTAACCCTCCCTATATGAACGATCTTCACGGGCTGAAGAATCCCGATGAAGCAAAAGCTATCGCACGCCACGAAGTGCTTGTTACTCTCGATGATGTCTGTCGGTCGGCTGCCTCGCTTCTTCGTCCCGGCGGTACCTTCTTCATGGTTCATCGTCCGTTTAGGCTTGTCGAGATTTTTGAAGCCCTCCGGAAATACAAACTTGAACCGAAGCGGATGCAGCTTGTCTACCCCTTTGCCGACAAAGAACCAAACATGGTTCTTCTCGCTGCTTCCCGCGGCGGAAAACCGATGATTAAATGTGAAAAGCCTCTGATCATCTACAAATCGCAGGGAGTCTACACGGACGAGATTTATGAAATATACGGCTACTGATTGTAAATCTTTGGCATTTTCGACTGCTGATTGTAAATCTTTAGCCTTTTCGACTGCTGATTGTAAATCTTTAGCTTTTTCGACTGCTGATTGTAAACACTGATGACAGCAGTTCATATACCGATCTCTTTCAGAAAGGAGTTTTCCCGGCACGCGGCTTCCTGCTTCGGTCGGTTCATATTAAACAATGAGTGGAATTCTTTATCTTTGTGCAACTCCAATAGGCAATCTTGAAGATATCTCGATGAGAATTCTTCGCACGCTAAAAGAAGCGGATCTTATTGCCTGCGAAGACACGAGAAACAGCATTCGCCTTTTGAACCACTTCGAAATTAAAACTCCGATGACAAGCTATCACGAATACAATAAGATTGATAAGGCCCACTATCTTGTTTCACTTCTTCTTGAAGGTAAAAACATCGCACTTATTACCGATGCAGGAACTCCCGCTATTTCAGATCCCGGTGAGGCCCTTGTCAGGATTGCCCGCGATTCGGGTATCGAAATCTCCTCTCTTCCCGGACCCTGTGCGCTTATCACCGCACTTACCGTTTCCGGACTTCCCACAAGACGTTTTTCCTTCGAGGCATTTCTCCCTGCCGACAAAAACGAACGCAAGCGCATTCTCGCTGAGCTTCCGAAGGAAACCCGCACCATTATTTTATATGAAGCCCCTCATCACCTTGTAAAAACTCTTTCTGAGCTTCTTGATACTCTCGGAAACAGGCGTATCTCACTTTGCCGCGAACTGACAAAGGTCCATGAGGAGGTTTTTGAGACCACTCTGGCCGATGCCGTTTCTTACTATTCATCAAACGATCCGAGGGGCGAGTATGTTCTCGTCATCGAAGGCGCAAATCCTGATGCACTTCTTATCGATGAACAGAAGTCCTGGCTCGAGCTTTCTCTTGAAGAGCATCTCGACATCTATCTTTCAAAGGGTCTCGACAAAAAGGAGGCTATTAAGGCTGTTGCTCTCGATCGCGGTCTTTCAAAACGCGATGTCTACAATGCACTTGTGAAGTAGTCTCATCTCCCGTCCATGATTCTGTCTTTCTCTTTCTATTTCTGCTGTGAACTTAGTATGTTACTTTATTTATATTTTTGATCCTTCATTTCCCTTTTTTGCGCGGTTTGCTTTGTCGTACGGTGAATTAATTGCTACTTTGTTCTCAGTGTTGTTAATTGTTGTATATTTTTCTCTGTTTATATAAATTTTTTCACCCCGTATAAAGCATTTTATTGTTATTTTTTCCCTCCTATGCTAACCTCGTTATAGATTCTATATTCGGAGGTACATATGAAAGGGACCGGTATTGTTAGAAACCTGGATGATCTTGGCAGAATCACTCTACCTATTGAGCTTCGCCGTACACTTGGTATCGGCGAGCGAGATCCCATTGAAATCTATATTGAAGATGACAGGATTATTCTTAAGAAGTTTGAGACACGTGATGTTTTTGGCAGCATCGATTCAGATCTCCTTGACTACAAAGGCAAGAAGGTCTCAAAAGCTTCTGTTAGCGAACTCGCAAAGCTTGTCGGACTGATCTGATTCTTTTCGGTCGGATTCGCACTTCTGTTTCGAATTATATATTTTTTCAAATGAAAAAGGACCGGTCATACCGATCCTTTTTTACGTCCCTAGCGCGATTCGAACGCGCGGCCTTTCGCTTAGGAGGCGAACGCTCTATCCTGCTGAGCTATAGAGACATCGTGAGTACTTTTGGCTTTCGCCCGTCAGCCCTTAAATTATATTCATTTTGAACCGATAAGTCAAGTTAACTTTCGCGGTCAATGTTATTCGCAATCCGCTTCGCTGCCTGCTCATGTCAATGCTATTCGCAATCCGCTTCGCTACTTGCTCATATAAAAGTGGCACTTCGTGCCTTACGAGGTACGGGGCTTGAAACCCCGCACCTCGCACAAGATAACACACTGCCTTAAGGCAGTGTGTTATCTTGTACTTTTATAAAATCTATTCTCCCCTGAAGCCAGATAGTTCCCCTGAATCGTCTTCCGGGCTTCGGTTCTCCAAGCAGATCGTTTCTGTTGATTGCAACTCTGAGTTCAAGCCCGTTGCAAAGGAGATTCATAACACAAACCTTTTCTCCGGTGAACTTATTCTTTACGGTAGATACTTTGGTAATATAGGCAAGAATGTTATATACATCGGATTCTGTTCCGTAAGGATAAAAGCTTGTTTCAACAATCGAGAAAAGATCCTCTGTCTTGATTCTTTCGTTGACCATCGTATGTCTGTCGATGTCCTTGAGGGCCAGTGCCTCGATAGCGTCCGTATTCCCCTCTCTCGCTTCCTTCACTAGTGCTCCCTTGACAAAGAGCTCTTTCTCTTTTAGCGCAAATGCTTCTTTCGTCTGTTCTATTCCTAGAAGAATCTTTCCGCTTGTTGAAAGTCCTGACAGATAGACGTCAAATATTCCGATCTCTTCATTCGGGTCGGCATTCTCATTGAGGCTCAGTACTTCATTCATGTAGTCGACCATATTCTGAAGATAGAAAATCAGAGAAACTCCCAGTCTGAAATCGTCGCACATACCTGTATATGCATAGTTGTCGACCCGTTTATGAACATAGAGTTCCTGTTTCGTGCTGATGACATCGCTCTTTATATAGGGAAGGTAATACATTTCATGATATTCATCATTTTCATCGACCTCTCCCCTGATACGGATTCCGATTCCGGGAGCAAACTCTTTTGTTGTTTCTACAACCGTAGAATTGTGTGCTTTTCCCGCTTCCGCTTTCGCCTTCTGTTCCATCACCGTATCGAGCAGCCTCTCCACACTTGCCGGCGTATTGTACTTGCTGAAACCAATTGATCTAAGATATGGATGCATTACATTTCCTCATCGTCCAAACAGGTTTTTCTGTTTTTTGCCTGGGCAAGTGCTTTCTTCTCGTTCTCTCCGAGAACGACATACGGCTCACCCTTAATTATTTCCTTTATATAGGTGTAGCAGCCTTCCGATGAATTGTGAACAGACGTCAAGATGAATCCGTCGTTGTTGTCGGTCAGCATACAAAGTGAGAAACTGAGCTTCCCGCCCATCTCTGCAAAGGCATCGTACTTAACAATGCTGAACTTCTGATAGCAGAAGGTCTGGCCCTTTGTCAATGCTTCGATGTCTGCCCTGTCACACTTCTGGGCTCCGTGAAGCGTGTCGAGCTCGGCAAATCTACTGAGAATTGCATTCTCGAGAGTCGCCCCGTCAGCGCCCTGCATAAATCTGTTGTACTTCTCTTTGTCTTTCTTGCTTTTGACCATTGATACAATCTGAAGGACCAATAGTACAACAACTAATGCGGCAAGAACTATTGTTACAATATCAGGATTGATTCCGATTGATTCAAACATTGTGCTTTCCTCCTGTTATTATCCCGTAGATTCTCTCAAAGTCATCAGCTGATGTAAAATCAATTACAAGCTTTCCCTTATTGTTGTCCTTCATCTGTATTTCTATCTTTGTTCCAAGGACCTCCCTGATATTATCTTCGAAAACGCGATAGTAAATGGCATCATTACTCTTCTGCCCGTCCTTCTGTGCTTTCTTTTCTTCCGGAAGCTTTCCTCCGTTCGCCTTGATCTTCTTGATGAGCTTCTCTGTCTCACGTACACTCATCTTTGTGTCAAAAATCTTCATCGCAATCTCGTACTGAAGCTCTTTGTCTTCAATGCCAAGAAGCTGTCTCGCATGTCCCGCAGTTATCATCTCGTCGACAATCATCTGCTGGATTCTCTGGTCAAGCTTAAGAAGTCTTATTGTATTTGTTATTGTGCTTCTGTCTTTCGACACGCGCTCTGCCACTTCGTCCTGTGTCAGCTTCTGCTCTTCAATCAACTGCTGATAAGCCATGGCTTCTTCTATCTGATTGAGGTCCTGTCTCTGGATGTTCTCAATCAGTGCAATTTCGAACACTTTAGCATCGTCATAGTCCTTAATTACAACCGGTATCTCTCTGATTCCGGCTTGCTGGCATGCCCTCCATCTTCTTTCGCCGGCAACAATCTCGTATCGCTTCCCTGTCTTTCTGACAACGATCGGCTCAACAAGACCCTGGCGCTTAATTGATTCACTAAGCTCGGCAAGCTTGTCCTCGTTGAAATGCTTTCTCGGCTGTTTCGGGTTCGGCTCGATAAGTGAAATATCAACCAATGTTTCACGTGAAACATTGTCCTGCTTCTTTTCTGCTTCAAGTTTGTCGGGAATCATGGTATCAAGACCCTTCCCAAGACCTCGTCTAACTGCTGCCATATCTTACTCCTGTATTCTATCTTTTCTTTCTTCTGTCGAGAATAATTTCTCTCTTCCTATAATCTGCCTTGGGATGCCGGTCGTGTTTGAGAAGTTCATTGGCAAGGTTTTCATATGCCATTGCTCCTGCAGATCTGGGCTCGTAAGTACAGATGGGAATCCCATGCGAAGGTGCCTCTGCAAGTCTGATGTTTCTCGGAATTACAGAATCATATATTGCTCTGTGCAACGATGCCTTAACATTTTCAACAACATCCTGAGAAAGATTTGTCCTTCCGTCATACATGGTAAACACTATTCCTTCAATAGAAAGAGACGGATTTAGTCTGTTTGATACAAGATCGATTGTGCTAATCAACTGCGAAAGACCCTCGAGTGCGTAGAATTCACACTGAACTGGAACAATAACACCACTTGCTGTAGTCATTGCATTAATTGTCAAAAGACTCAGCGAGGGCGGACAGTCAATAATTACATAGTCATAATTTGCTTCAATGCCTGAAATCGCATCGCGAAGGACGTACTCCTTGTTATCAACTCCGATGAGTTCAATCTCAGCACCTGCAAGATTAACATCTGCCGGGATAATATCAAGATTTACCACACCGGAAGGTATAAGACAATCACCTACACTGCAATCTCCGATTAACAGTTCATATACATCGTGCTCCAGATTATGCTTATCGACACCAAGACCACTGGTTGTGTTACCCTGAGGGTCCATGTCGACCACGAGAATCTTCAGACCCTTCATTGCGAGTGATGCCGAAAGATTGATAGTTGTAGTGGTCTTTCCGACACCGCCCTTCTGATTTGCTATTGCTAATATTCTACCCATATATTACTCCTGTATCATATATTGTAAACATACTATCACATAAATAACCGAACAACAAGGTTTCACGTGAAACATTTGAATTCGTATCACGCTATTGGATTCTTCGAAATGTTCACCCTCTGACGAGGATACTTCTGCGGAGTGCTGCCATGCTTCCTAATAACAATCAATGTTCTGTTTGAATCATCAATCTTAAGGGAACTCACAACAGATCTTTCAATCACACCATTCAATTCAGAAATGACTTTTCCGGAACAGGAAAGCTCTTCGACTGCTTTGGAACTCTTATAGGAAATGAAGGCACCGCCATCCTTGACAAAAGGAAGACAGTATTCGCAAAGAGCATTCAGGCGTGAAACGGCACGAGAAACACAAAAATCAAACGAATCTCTAAAGTTGGGACTAACACCGAACTCTTCAGCCCTGCCGTGAACAGCCTTAATTTCGAACAAACCAAGTTCACCAATAACAAGGTTAAGATAGTTCACCCGCTTATTTAATGAATCAAGCAAAACCACGCGAAGTCCGGGAAAGATAATCTTAATGGGAATACCGGGAAAACCGGCACCGCTTCCAACATCGATTAGTGACTTGCCGGGCAAAAAGCCAAAATCATCACAACAAAGAACACTGTCAATAAAATGCTTATCAACTACCTGCTCGAAGTCGGTAATGGAAGTCAGGTTGATCTTTTCGTTCCATTCGACAAGAAGCTCGTAGTACCTGACAAATTTCGAAGCCTGATCTAATGTAAGCGAAAAACCATGTAAGCCAAACCGTTTAATAACATACTCAGTTCTGTCCATGACGACCTCCAAGATAGACAATCAGAACAGAGACATCTGCCGGACTGACACCGGAAATACGCGAAGCCTGACCGATAGAAACAGGTCTCAATTTCTTGAGCTTCTGTCTTGCTTCGAGACGAAGAGATGAAACTTTATCATAATCAATATCGTCGGGGATGAGTCTGGCCTCAAGCTTCTTATACTGTTCAACCTGAATCATCTGACGCTTAACATAACCCTCATACTTAATGTTTATGTTGACCTGTTCGCAAACATCTTCGGGGAGAACGGGACGCTCGGAATCGACTGCGCCTACTGAGAAGTAGTCGAGCTCGGGACGTTTTACAAGCTCGGCAATGGTAATGCCCGAATTTAGAAGAGTCGAATCGTGGTCACCAAGAAAAGCATTGACAGCATCGTTGGCCCCGACAAATGTTGTTTTGATCCTCTGTGTCTCTGCCGCAATCATATCGCGCTTTTTACAGAATTTTCCATAACGATCGTCGTCAATAAGACCGACCTCGTGACCGGTCTCGGTAAGTCGAAGATCGGCATTGTCCTGTCTCAAAAGAAGTCTGTACTCAGCTCGAGCAGTCATCATTCTGTACGGTTCTTTCGTTTCCTTTGTAACAAGGTCATCAATAAGAACACCTATGTAGGCATCACTTCTGGAGAGAACAACAGGTTCCTTACCCGAAAGCTTGCGGCTGGCATTGATTCCGGCTATAAGACCCTGTGCGCCGGCCTCTTCATATCCCGAACTGCCGTTAATCTGACCGGCACAAAAAAGCCCGGAGACGAACTTACATTCGAGAGAAGGATATAACTGTGTTGCATTGATGCAGTCGTACTCAATTGCGTAAGCATTACGGACAATCCTGCAGTTCTCAAGTCCCTTAACGGAACGGTACATTTCAAGCTGAACGTCCTCGGGAAGGCTGCTCGACATGCCTGAAACATAAATCTCGTTTGTGTAGCGTCCTTCAGGTTCAAGAAAAACCTGATGACGCTCCTTGTCTGCAAAACGCACAACCTTATCCTCAATTGAAGGACAGTACCTCGGCCCGGTGCCCTTTATATCGCCGGAATAAAGAGGCGAACGGTCGATGTTGTTTCTGATAATCTCATGAGTTTTCTCATTTGTATACGTCAGCCAGCATGAAACCTGGTCGCGCTCAAGCTCAGAGGATGAATTCATAAACGAAAAAGGAACAGGGTGTTCATCTCCAAACTGTTCTTCCATCTTCGCAAAATCGATGGTGCTTCCGTCAAGACGCGCAGGAGTTCCTGTTTTAAACCTGAGCACTTCAAGGCCAAGCTTAACAAGAGACTCCGTAAGATAATTTGCCGCAAGAAGACCGTTCGGACCTGTGTTTCTCGAAACATTTCCGTAAACACATCTTGCCTTTAGGTAGACACCTGTACAAAGAATAACGCAATCACAGTTAAAAACACCATCGGCATATGTTCTGACACCGGTGACCTGCTTCCTTGCGCCATCTTTCTCCTCAAAGAGAATCTCGACAATCTCGTCCTGCTTAATAGTAAGGTTTTCACACTCTTCAAGGACTTTTCGCATAGAATTCGAATAGTCCCTCTTATCCGCCTGCGCACGAAGAGAATGAACAGCAGGACCTTTGCTTGTGTTAAGCATCTTAGACTGAATAAAGGTTCTGTCGATGTTCCTGCCCATCTCACCGCCGAGTGCATCAATTTCTCTTACCAGATGACCCTTTGAAGTTCCGCCGATATTTGGATTACAGGGCATCATGGCAATACTGTCGACGCTGACGGTAAAGACTATTGTCTTAAATCCAAGACGAGCACAGGCAAGAGCAGCTTCACAGCCCGCATGACCTGCACCGACTACACATACATCGTATTTTCCATAATAGTAAGACATACAGCCTCCGAAAACTACTTACCCATACAAAACTTTGAAAACACATTGTTTACAAGATCATCATTGACTGACTCACCCGTAATAAGACCAAGCTTTTCATAACAATCCATCAGATCGATAATAAGAAGATCCTCAGGCATCTGCTCGTCCATTCCCGAAGCAACACGGTCAATGCTCTTACCGGCTTCTACGAGAAGATTCTTCTGACGAGCACCTGTTATATAAACTTCATTGTTAAAATCAAGCTGCTTTGAGAAAAACATAGAACTTATCATTTTCTCAAGCTCCTCAAGCCCGTACCCCGTAACGGCCGAAATAGAAATCTGAGGATAATCCGCAAACAAATCCGTCTCCTCTTTTGTAAGAACGCAGGGAAGATCAGATTTATTAATAAGAACAATACATTTCGTATCTCCAACCGAACATAAAATATCACGGTCGTTATCGTCGATATGAGAAGAACTGTCAACAACAAATAGAATAAGATCCGCATCAAGAGCACACTTCCGAGCCCTTTCAACGCCTATCGATTCTACGGGATCAAGCGTATTCCTGATACCGGCAGTATCAATAATATTCAAAAGAATACCGTCAATTACACAGGTCTCATTTAAAGTATCACGGGTTGTTCCGGCGATATCGGTAACGATTGCCCGCTCCTCGCCGAGAATCAGATTCAAAAGGGAACTCTTTCCCGCATTGGGTTTTCCGAGAATACAGGTATTAATACCTTCCTTAATCAGACGCCCGTTCTCACTTGAAACTATAAGCTTCGAAATTTCAGAAGAAAGCTTATCTACGATTGGACGAAGCACTAAATAGTAATCGTCAAGACTGTAATGCTCGGGATCATCAAGGGATGCTTCGATGTAAGCCATGGTATCAAGCATTGAAGAACGCATGTTGGAAATCCTCTTCTGGACAACACCCCGTAACTGGCTGACGGAATTCTTCATTGCAAGACAACTCTCCGAACTGATAAGATCGGCAACAGCCTCGGCGCGGGAAAGATCAATTCGTCCGTTCAAAAAGGCACGCTTCGTAAACTCACCCGGCTCAGCAGGAACAGCACCGTTCTTGATGACAAGATCAAGAACACGCCTGGTCACTGCTATTCCGCCATGACAGTCAATCTCGACAACATCTTCCCTGGTATAGGTTTTTGGTGCAAGCATGACAAGACAAATTACTTCATCCACTACTTCATCGCCGTCATGTATATGCCCGAAATGAGCTGTAAAAGACTTTGATTCAGAAAGCTTCTTTCCGGAAGCAGCACGAAAAACACTGTCGGCAATATGAACAGCATCTTCACCGCTTAATCTAATGATGCTGATACCCCCGACAGAAAGACCTGTTGAAATTGCAGCAATAGTTGCCTCACTCATAATATCACCGAAAATTAAAGCGGGCAAAGCCCGCTTTATAATTAATTCTCTGCCTCGGCATTCTTAGCTGCTTCAGCAGCACGGGAAGCTGCCTTCTGCTCAAGATAAGCCGCATAATCCTTTTTGTAGTCAGTACTGTAATCCTTTGTATTCTCGCCATACTTCCTGGTGAATTCCTTATGGCTCGTGATCTTGCTGGTACCGCGATATCCGCCGCGCCTGTTCTCGCCGCGCTTGCTGCCGTACTTATTCTGTCCGTACTTGTTTGATGAATACTCCTTAAGACCTTTCTTAGGCGTAATAACAATCTTTCTGAACGGCTCATCGCCCTCGCTGTGTGTATCTACATACTTATCGTTCTGCAAAGCAGAGTGAATAATGCGTCTTTCATAAGGATTCATAGGCTCAAGTGTTACCGCCCTGCGTGTCTTCTTAACCTTCATCGCAATGTTTGAAGCAAGGTTCTCAAGTGTTTCCTTACGTCTCTCGCGGTAATTCTCAGTATCAAGCTTAACCTTTAAGTACTCATCGCTTTCCTTATTAATAACAAGACTTACAAGATACTGAAGCGAATCAAGTGTCTGACCGCGCTTACCGATAAGGATACCCATTTCATCTCCTTCCATGCTGATTTCAAGGCATCCGTCCTCTTCGTTGTTAGTAACGGAAACAGATGCGCTAATTCCCATGGCTGAAAGAACTTCACTAAGAAATGCCTTTGCCTTATCTTCAATGGTAAGCTTTACCTTTGCTCTGATTTTTGCGGGCTTATTGCCGAAAAGACCAAGAAAACCGGTGCTTTCCTCTTTAACAATCTCATACTCAATATTTTCAACACTAACGCCAAATTCACTGCTTGCGGCATTTAATGCTTCGTCTGCCGACTTGCCGCTAAATTCTTTCCAATCTGACATAATATCCTCCATAGCAAAATGCTTACTCCGTCTTATTACCCGAATCAACCTGTTCTGTCGCAACCTCAGCTGCCGCAACGGGGGCCGAATCGGCAGACTTTGCTGCAGCACTGTCTGTACTTGAAGCAGCCTTCTTGTTGTTAGCAATCAGGTTTGCATTGGCTGCAATACTGCTGGCCTTGTACGAAACCTTACTTCGCTGATAAACAGCATCAGCATTGATTGTCTCGTGATTCTTCAAATTCTTCGGACCTGAAACCTTTGTAGGTGTCTTTGCGACAACGCTCATCTTTGTTCCCTCGCCGACTCCATTCTTTACCTGACGTTCCTTTTCCTTCTCTTCTATCTGTTCAATGAGATAATTATCACCCTTTGAGTCAAGGATCTTATTTATAATGATTGACTGAACAAGTTCGATAACTGCACTTGCAATCCAGTAGATACCAACACAGATAGGAAGTGAAAAACAGATAACAACCGACATGACAGGCATAACGATATTCATCGTCTTTGCACTCTGTTCCATGGGATTGTCGGTCTTCTTCTTAGTTGAACCGTTATTCTGGCTCTTCGTCATAATGTAAGCACTTGCCCACTGGGAAACACCTGCAAGAATAGGAATAATAAGTGCCCATGACGGGAATGTTGAAGAAGGAGTATCACAGATACTCATACCAAAGAAATTATTGATTGGACGAATCTGCTCAAGAACAGGTGTAATATCACCTGCAATCTTTGAGAAATTGCCAAAAGACATGAAAGCTGCCCAATCTTTGTTCGTGAATTTATAAACAATATCGATCAGCTTGTTGATATACTCCTCGGATCCGACAGTTAAAGAACTGAGATTGTTCTGCACTGCAATTTTGTTTGTCGTGATAAACTCACCGAGAAGTTCAGCATAACCGCTGACACCCATAATCTTATTGACGATTGAGGTGTAAAGAACTCTGATTTCGCCGATATATGCGGGAATAGCATAAATCGCTCTGTAAAGAGCAAACATGATAGGAAGCGAGATGATAAGAGGAAGACAGCCTGCTGTAGGGCTTGTGCCGTACTTCTTATAAACAGCGGTCATCTCTTCGTTCATCTTAAGCTGAGAAGCCTGATCCTTCTTACCCTTGTACTTTGCCTGGATTTTCTGAATCTCGGGATTCATCTTCGAGGTAAGCTTGGTAGATTTCTGCTGCTTGATTTTAAGCGGCAGCATCAGCATTTTAACTACCAGAGTAAAAAGAACAACACAAAGCGCAAGATTAGGAATACCAATCCAGCTTGTAAACACATAGATCGCATTCAGAATTTTACCCAATATCCATGCAAAGGGTGCCAAAATTCCGGTGACCTGAGTCAAATAAATGATACCCACAACGTCCTCCTTCGATTAAGGAACAGGATCGAATCCCCCATTAGAAAAAGGATGACATCTTAGAATTCTTTTGATTGCAAGACGCATACCTTTTGCGGCACCATAGGTTTCGAGTGCCTGAATTGCATACGCGGAGCATGAAGGGATGAAACGACAGGTCGCGCCCCCCTTATAAGGTGAAATATAACGCTGATAAAAGCGGATTAGCCATACTAATAACTTCTTCAAACAATTATCCTCAAACAAGAATCTTATGTAAAGAAGCAAGGTGAAGCAAAGCATCTCTGATTTCGAAATAATTCTTCCCTTTTGCACCTGTGCGTGCAATTACAACAATGTTCAGACCACTACTGAACTGAGATTCATTTAGCCTATAGCCTTCTCTTATTAGTCTTGTTATTCTGTGCCTAACGACACTGTTACCGACTTTTTTACTGACTGAAATTCCAAGCCGGTTACCCGGGCAACCCTCCCGGGTAAAATTCAAATCCTCTTTCAAAACATACATAACAAGATATTTGTTAGCATAGGATTTTCCATGATTATAGACTCTTTTAAAGTCTTCGTAGTTTTTGAGTGATTCAGTCAAAACACTCTCCTCATCGATACATCTTTTCCGCAACAGAAGAAAAGGTCACATATCATGCGACCTAAGCTGATAAAACATGTCTTCCCTTCGCTCTTCTTGCTGCAAGAACCTTTCTTCCATTTGTAGTACTCATTCTTGATCTGAAACCGTGAACCTTAGCTCTCTGTCTCTTCTTAGGCTGGAATGTCATTTTCATGTCAGATAACACCTCCTTTTCTAAATAGTAATCTATATCTTTAATATAAACCCATTTTCAAAGCATTACTATTATATTCGCGAATAATCAATACGTCAAGGCTTTTTTTGAAAGCAAGGCCGCTTGTTCACTAAATACAGGGTAGTCCACATTCTATCCACACTGTATCAACAAGTTATCAACAATCGCAAAAAAGGAGGATAACTTGTGGAAAAAGTGTTCATAAACAGATAAAATCCGGTTGATAAAAAGTTAATAATTTGTGGATAACAGTCCAGAAGCGCGTATACGCCGTTTTAAGGCGTTTTTGTCAGAATTGTCAACTTATCAACATTTTACAATATAAACAATCTGAGGTTGAAAATACAAAGCGGATGATATAGAATAAACATGTATGCATAATAAAAAATGGGGGATTATATGAACGAAGAACTCCAAGAATTAAAACAGAAATGGAATGAAATTCTTAACTTCCTCGAGAGAGATCTCGGGATTACGACTGTATCCATTGACACCTGGATAAGACCTTTAAAGATTGAAAACATTAAAGATAATACCATAATTCTCTCTTCCGATCCCGGTCGCGTCGGACCCAACGGAGTCGGTTTCATCAGCAACAGATACGGTGTCGATATCAGAAATGCCATTGCTTCCGTTCTTGGAAAACAGTATGAGCTCAATTTTGTTTCACTCTCCGACATAAGCGATTCACCCGCTCAGGCTGTAGATTATGTAAAGAATCCGGCATACCAGTTTCTTAATCCCAAATATACCTTCGATAATTACGTAGTAAGCTCCAATAACGAGCTTGCTCATGCTGCAGCCCTTGCTGCTGCGGAATCACCGGCAGATGTTTATAATCCTCTTTTCATCTATGGAAACGCAGGACTCGGAAAAACCCACCTGATGCAGGCTATAGCCCTTCACATAATTAACAGCAATCCAAAGCTCAACGTAATGTACGTTCAGAGTGAACAGTTTACAAACGAACTTATTGATTCAATCAGAAACAAAAACAGCGATCCGTCTTCTTTCAGAGAAAAATACAGAAACGTAGATGTCCTGCTTATTGATGACATACAATTTATAATAGGAAAAGACAGAACTCAGGAAGAGTTCTTCAACACCTTTAATGACCTTTACAATTCAAAAAAACAGATTGTTATTTCATCAGATAAACCTCCGAAGGATTTTGTGGATCTTGACGAGCGCTACAGATCACGTTTCGGATGGGGACTAATCGTCGACATTACGTCTCCTGACTTTGAAACAAAGATGGCAATCCTTCGAAAGAAGGTTGAACTTATGAACGTAAATGTTCCAAATGAAGTAACCGAATACATAGCACTTAATATAAAATCAAATATCAGGGATCTCGAAGGCTCGCTCACAAAGCTCGTCGCTCTCTCAAGATTCCAGCACAGAGATATTACACTCGATTTAGCAAAAGATTCACTCAACGATTTTATCTCAGGTGAAAAGAGAAACACTCTCACTTACACAGACATAATCGAAGTTGTTGCTGAACACTATAAGATTTCCGCTTCCGACATCACGGGTTCAAAAAAGGACAAGGATCTTGCCTATCCGAGACAGATTGTCATGTATCTTTGCTCAACCCTCCTTGATACGACGCAAAAGAAAATCGGTGACAATCTTGGCGGAAGAGATCATTCCACCGTGCTTCACGGGATTAAAAAGATAAAGGAAGACATTGCTTCCGATGCAGATGTAAAGAAAACAATAGATGTTCTTATCAAAAAGATTAATCCCGACAGATAAGAAATAAACAATATCCACAAAATCCACATTTTAATTCTACACAAAAAGAAATAATAAGGTGAATGAAAGTTTATTGATTGTGGACACGAAATGCCTGTATTTCAAGACTTTTTGCCGGTTATCCACTTATCCACACCCTATATTAAGATTATTTATTATTAATTTATATTATCATATAAAATGAAAGGAGATCATTATGAAGATCAGGTGTCAGAAACAGGATTTAATTACAGCTATGAATATAGCACTTCGTGCCGTATCCGCTAAATCAAGCATGAATATTCTCGAATGTTTTCTATTTAATGTAAAAGACAATGAGATAAGTATTATTTCAAACAATATGGAAATCGGAATCGAAACAAAGGTTGTCGGAACAGTGTTTGACGGTGGTATGGTTGCCGTAAATGCAAAAATGATTTCAGATATAGTCAGAAAGCTTCCGGATAACGATGTTACAATCGAGACGGATGCATCAAATAGCATTAAAATAACATGTGAAAAAGCAAGGTTCAATCTTGCCGGTCAGGGAGGCGAGGATTTTCCGGCTCTTCCCGAAATTCCGAAAAACGATGCTGTCGTAATGTCTCAATTTACATTAAGAGAACTTATCAGACAGACTGTTTTTTCAATTTCAGACAATGACAGCAATAAGATAATGACAGGAGAGCTCTTTGAAATCAAGGGCGACAGGCTGAGACTTTCAGCTCTTGACGGTCACAGGATTTCAATAAGAAAAATCAGTCTTAAGAAGGAGTACCCGGACAGGCAGGTTATTATTCCCGGAAAAACGCTGAATGAGATTTCAAAGATTCTTTCCGGAGAGCTTGCGGATGAAGTTTCAATATTCTTTGAAAAAAACAATATTCTTTTTGAGTTTAATGACACAGTGGTTCTTTCTCGTCTCATCGAGGGAAAGTATTATAATGTCGACCAGATGATCAGACCTGACTATGAGACAAAAATACGCATCAATAAGAGGGAACTTTTAAGCTGTATCGAAAGAGCTATCCTTCTTGCAAAGGAAAGCGACAAGATGCCTATCGTAGTTGGAATTACAGACGATAACATCGAGCTTAAGATGACAACCTCTCTCGGTTCAATGAGAGAAGAAATTTCAATCAGAAAAGAAGGAAAGGACCTTCTCATCGGCTTTAATCCGAAGTACTTCATCGAAGCACTCCGTGTTATTGATGCCGAGGAGATTGACATTTATCTGATTAATGCCAAGGCACCCTGCTTTATTAAAGATGCCGAAGACAGCTACGTTTACCTTATCCTTCCGGTAAACATCAACGGTGCATCAATCTGACAGGAGAGCGGTATGCAGACAGTTTATATTAGAGACGAATTTATTAAGCTCGGACAGGCAATTAAACTTGCGGGTCTTGTTGATTCGGGAGTTGAAGCAAAGTTCGGTATCGAAGAAGGAAAAGCAATCGTAAACGGAGAAGTTGACACACGCCGCGGAAGAAAGCTCTATCCCGATGATACTGTGGAATATGATGGTCATGTGCTTACCATCAAGCAGAAGCGGATTAATCTTTAGAAGCGACGGATTTCAGGCGGTCAGAAAAAATGATTGTAAAGAGTATTGAGCTTGAAAGCTTCAGAAATTATGAAAGTCTTGATATGAGTTTTTCACCCGGTATTAATATTATCTATGGTGATAATGCTCAGGGAAAGACTAATATTCTTGAGGCCGTCTATTTCGGATGTACGACAAAATCCCAAAGAGGCAGCAAAGAATCAGAGATTATTAAATTTGGAAATGATGAGGCACATCTTCGTCTTTATGTCGAAAGAAAGAGAGAAGAGCGAAGAATCGACATGCACCTTCGGATGAATAAGCCGAAGGGAGTTGCAATTGACGGACTTCCAATTAAAAAATCGGCGGAGATTTACGGACTCATAAATATAATTTCTTTTTCTCCGGAGGATCTTGGGATAGTAAAGAACGGTCCTGTGGTAAGAAGAAAATTCATGGATATGGAGCTTTGTCAGATCAGCAGTATTTATCTTGCCGAACTTTCAAATTACAATAAAGTTCTTTTCCAGAGAAACAATCTTCTTAAGCAGCTTCCAAAAAAGCCGGAACTGTCCGATACTCTCGATCTTTGGGATGAACAGCTTGTTAACTACGGAAAGAGCATAGTTGAAACAAGACGGAAGTTTGTTAATGATCTGAACAAGATTATTTACGGAATCCATTTTGACATTTCGGGAGCGAAGGAGAGGCTTTCTATAAAGTACGAACCGGACACTTCTGAAGAAGAATTAGAAAAAAAGCTTTTCATATCACGTGAGAAAGACATTGTTACGGGAAGCACAAATGTCGGACCGCATAGGGACGATCTGAGATTTTTTATTAACGGAGAGGATGTCAGAAAGTTCGGTTCGCAGGGGCAGCAGCGTACAGCGGCTCTTTCATTGAAGCTTGCGGAGATAGAATTTGTCAGGGCGAAGACACAGGACAAACCGATTCTGCTTCTAGACGACGTTTTATCGGAGCTTGACAGAAACAGGCAGACAAGACTCCTGGGGAATATTACCGGAATACAGACAATTATCACCTGTACCGGTCTTGAAGAATTCATTCAGAACAGAGTTGCGTTTGATACCACATATAAGATTCAGAACGGGTACATAATTTAGGAGGAGTTACATGAGCAACGGATACGGTGCAGACCAGATTCAGATTCTTGAAGGACTTGAAGCGGTAAGAAGAAGACCGGGAATGTACATCGGAACAACAGCAGCGAGGGGACTTCATCATCTCGTTTACGAGATAGTGGACAATGCGGTTGATGAGGCACTTGCCGGTTACTGTTCGGAAATCGATATTTCAATCAATCAGGACAATTCAATTACCGTTATTGATAACGGGCGAGGCATTCCTGTCGAAATCAACAAAAAGAAGGGGGTATCAACTGTCGAGGTTGTATTTACGGTTCTGCATGCGGGCGGTAAATTCGGCGGTGGGGGATACAAAGTATCGGGTGGTCTCCACGGAGTAGGCGCATCTGTTGTTAACGCCCTTTCTGAGTGGCTTGAAGTAACGGTAGATGTTGACGGCAAGGAATATAAACAACGTTATGAAAGAGGAAAAGTGACCGGTCCGCTTACCGAGACCGGAACATCGGAAAGAAGAGGAACGACGGTCCGCTTCCTTCCCGACAAAACAATCTTTACCGAAACAACCGTTTTTGATTTTGATACCTTAAAACAGCGTCTTCGCGAAATGGCATTTTTAACAAAGGGTCTCAGAATTATTCTTCACGACAAGAGAGAAAATTCCGAAGGTACGCCCGAAGAAGAGATTATCAAGACGGCGGGACTTACAAGAGAATTTCATTATGAGGGCGGAATCAAGGAATATGTTGAGTATCTCAACAAGAGCAAGAATCCGCTTTATCAGGATATCATCTACTGTGAAGGACAGAAGGACGATGTTTATGTTGAAGTCGCAATGCAGCACAACGACGCATATAACGAAAGCTGCTACAGCTTTGTTAACAATATTACAACTCCCGAGGGAGGTACTCATTTTACCGGATTTAAGAATGCTATTACAAAGAGCTTCAACGATTATGCCCGTCAGATGAGAATATTAAAGGATAACGAGCCGAATCTGTCAGGAGAAGATATAAGAGAGGGTCTTACGGCAATCATCAGCATTAAGATTCCCGAGCCTCAGTTTGAGGGTCAGACCAAGCAGAAGCTTGGAAACAGCGAAGCAAGAGTTGCGGTCGACAGTATCGTGACAGAACAGCTGAAAATTTTCCTGGAGTTGAATCCCACAGTAGCAAAGACAATATGCGAAAAGGCAATCCTTGCCCAGAGAGCAAGGGAGGCAGCAAGAAAAGCAAGGGATCTCACCAGAAGAAAAACAGCACTTGAGGGAATGAGTCTTCCCGGAAAGCTTGCCGATTGCTCCGACAAGAATCCCGAAAACTGCGAGATATACATTGTCGAGGGAGATTCTGCCGGCGGTTCGGCAAAGACGGCGAGAGACAGGGCAACGCAGGCAATTCTTCCTCTTCGAGGTAAGATTCTCAACGTTGAAAAGGCACGTCTTGACAGAATTCTTGGAAACGAAGAAATCAAGTCGATGATAACGGCCTTCGGAACAGGCATCTCGGAAGATTTTGATATTTCAAAGCTTCGTTATCATAAGATCATTATCATGACCGATGCCGATGTCGACGGTGCTCACATTGCAACGTTGATGCTGACATTCCTCTACAGATTTATGCCTGAGCTTATCAAGCAGGGTTATGTCTATCTTGCGCAGCCCCCGCTCTATAAGCTTGAGAAAAACAAGTCAGTCTGGTATGCCTACAGCGATGACGAGCTGAATAATATCCTTGTGGAAGTCGGACGTGACCAGAACAACAAGATTCAGCGTTACAAAGGTCTTGGTGAGATGGATGCGGACCAGCTTTGGGAAACAACAATGGATCCCGAAAAGCGAATCCTGCTCAAGGTTATGGTAGATGAAGAGAAATCATCAGAGCTTGATGTGGTATTTACAACACTGATGGGCGACAATGTTGAGCCGAGGCGTGAGTTTATCGAAGCCAACGCTAAATATGTCAAGAATCTTGATATTTAATTCGGAGGAGAGCAATGGACAATACACTTTTTGACAAGATTCACGAAGTGGATCTGCAAAAGACCATGGAAACCTCTTATATAGATTACGCCATGTCGGTAATCGCGGCAAGAGCGCTTCCTGATGTGCGAGACGGATTAAAGCCTGTACAGAGGCGAATCCTTTACGCAATGATAGAACTGAACAACGGTCCCGACAAGCCTCACAGAAAATGTGCACGTATTGTCGGTGATACAATGGGTAAGTATCATCCTCACGGAGACAGCTCGATTTACGGAGCGTTAGTAAATCTTGCCCAGGAATGGAGCACAAGATATCCACTTGTTGACGGTCACGGAAATTTTGGTTCGGTTGACGGTGACGGTGCAGCCGCAATGAGGTACACGGAGGCACGCTTAAGCAAGGTGTCTATGGAAATGCTTGCCGACATCAACAAGGATACCGTTGATTTTGTTCCAAATTTTGATGAGACGGAAAAAGAGCCGGTAGTACTTCCCGCAAGATTTCCTAATCTTCTTGTAAACGGAACTCAGGGTATTGCTGTCGGAATGGCAACCAATATACCTCCTCACAACATGCGTGAGGTTATTTCGGCTGTTGATAAGATTATTGATAACAGAGTATTAGAAGACAGAGATACACAGATTGAAGAAATCCTTCCTCTCGTAAAGGGACCCGATTTTCCCACGGGCGCAACGATTCTCGGAACAAGAGGAATCGAAGAGGCATACAGAACGGGCCGCGGAAAGATTTACGTTCGTGCCGTGACAAACATCGAGCCTATGGCAAACGGCAAGAACAGAATTGTTGTCACCGAGCTTCCCTATATGGTTAACAAGGCAAGACTCATCCAGAAGATTGCCGAACTTGTTCGTGAAAAGAAAATCGACGGAATCACGGATCTTCGTGATGAATCGAGCCGCCAGGGAATGAGAGTCTGCATCGAGCTTCGCCGCGACGCTAACCCGAATATCGTGCTGAATCATCTCTACAAACATACGCAGCTTCAGGATACCTTCGGTGTTATCATGCTTGCACTCGTAAACAATGAACCGAAGGTTCTCACACTTCTCGAGATGCTCAAGCATTATCTTAAGCATCAGGAGGATGTTGTAACAAGAAGAACAAGGTACGATCTTAATAAGGCGGAAGAGCGCGCCCATATTTTGGAAGGTCTGCTCAAAGCGCTTGACGTAATTGATGAGATTATTGCTATCATCCGCGGATCAAAGAGCAGCAGCGATGCGAAGTCGGCTTTGATTGAGAGATTTGGATTCGACGATGTTCAGGCACAGGCAATTATTGACATGCGTCTGAAGCAGTTGACAGGTCTCGAGCGGGAAAAGCTCCAGACGGAATATGAAGACCTGATGGAAAAGATTCGCGAATTTAGGGAAATCCTTGCGGACGAGAAGAAGCTTCTCACCGTGATAAAGAATGAGATAGGTGTAATTTCCGATAAGTACGGCGAGGACAGAAGAACCTCCATCGAATTCGATGCAAGCGAAATCGATATGGAAGATCTTATTCCCGACGAGCCCACAGTCATTGCAATGAGCCACATGGGATTCATAAAGAGAATGACGATCGACAATTTCAAGAGCCAGAGAAGAGGCGGCAAGGGAATCAAGGGCATGTCCACCATAGATGATGATTTTATCGAAGAACTCTTTATGACGACAAACCATCACTATGTACTCTTCTTTACAAATCTTGGAAGAGTCTATAGACTCAAAGCTTATGAAATTCCGGAGGCATCAAGGACGTCAAGGGGAACCGCGATTATTAATATCCTTCAGCTTGGAGCCGGTGAACGAATCACGGCAGTAATTCCCATAAGGGAATTTGAAGAGGACAAGTTCCTGTTCATGGCAACAAAGCGCGGTTTTGTAAAGAAGACCTATGTCAGTGAATATGAGAACATCAGAAAAACCGGACTAATAGCTATCAATCTTCGTGAAGACGACGAATTGATTGAGGTGAAGATTACCGACAGCGAGAAGGAGATATTCCTTATTACAAAGAACGGAATGTGCATCAGATTTGACGAGAATGATGTCAGACCCATGGGAAGAACAACAATGGGTGTCATCGGAATGAATATCGGCGACAGCGACGAAGTGGTTGCAATGCAGGTGGATGCACAGGGCGAGTATCTCCTGATGGTATCGGAATATGGTCTCGGAAAGAGAACAAGAACAGATGAATTCTCTGTTCAGTTCCGAGGCGGAAAAGGAGTCCGTTGCTACAAGACGACCGACAAGACGGGATGTCTCGTCGGAGCCAAGGCGGTAATGGACGGAAATCAGATTATTATGATCAATACTGCCGGAACACTCATCAGGATGAGTGTTGATGACATCAGTGTCATCGGAAGAAACACCTCCGGTGTCAAGCTCATCAACATGGGCGAACGTGGAGAGATCACAGTTGCAAGTATCGCAAAGGTTCGTGAAGATGCAATCAGGGACGAGGATCTTGATGACGAGTCGGAGGAAAACAATGAGACAGTTTGATGTCAGGTTATTAACCGACGCAATATGTGAAATGTGTATAGAAGCAAATCTTGAGCTGGCAGATGATGTCAGCTCAAGAATTAAATTCGCCGAAAAAAAAGAAACAACCGATCTTGGGAAATTTGTTCTCGCTCAGCTTGTAAAGAACATGGAGATAGCAAAAACCGAGAGCATCCCTATCTGCCAGGATACGGGAATGGCGGTTGTCTTTCTTGATATCGGCCAGGAGATTCACTTTACGGGCGGAGATTTTGAGGCAGCAGTCAACGAAGGCATCAGGCGCGGATATACTAAAGGTTATCTGAGAAAAAGCGTCGTTTCCGATCCTTTCATAAGAAAGAACACAAATGACAACACTCCCGGTATCATTCACAGCAGAATAGTTTCGGGAGACCGTGTGACGGTAACGGTTGCACCGAAGGGCTTCGGAAGCGAGAACATGAGCCGCGTTATTATGCTGAAGCCCGCAGACGGAGAGGAAGGCTTCAAGAAGGCTGTTCTCGAAACCGTCAGGCTTGCGGGTCCAAACGCGTGTCCCCCCATTGTGGTCGGTGTCGGAGTTGGCGGAGATTTTGAGCTGGCCGCGCTCATGGCGAAACGCGCGTTGACAAGGGAGCTTGGTACATTTTCCGAAAAGGAACATATTGCTAGGATGGAAAAGGAGCTTCTTGAAGCAATCAACGAGACAGGAATCGGCCCGGGAGGACTCGGCGGAAATACGACGGCGCTCGGAGTCAGCATTGAGAGCTACGCAACACACATTGCCGGAATGCCCGTAGCCGTTAATATCTGTTGTCACGTAAACAGACACGTAAAGAGGGAACTGTAAGTTTGAAATTCAAGGCGGAGCATATCATGGAGATTTATCTGAACATTCCCGTATCAAGGGAAGAGCTCGAGCATATAAAAACCGGAGACAGGGTGTTTCTGAGCGGAACAGTGTATTCCGCAAGGGATGCCGCTCACAAGAGGATGAGCGAGGCGCTTTCATCAGGAAAAGAGCTTCCTTTCAACATAAAGAATGCGGCAATCTACTATCTCGGGCCGTCACCGAACAGACCCGGTCAGATTATCGGATCGGCGGGACCGACAACATCGGGAAGAATGGACAGGTACACCCCCGAACTTCTTGATCTGGGATTGGCGGTAATGATTGGAAAGGGACGAAGAAGTGACGAGGTAACCGCTGCGATAAAGAGGAACAGGGCTGTCTACCTCGCAGCAGTCGGCGGAGCAGGAGCACTTCTTTCAAAATGCATAATCTCGTCAGAGGTGATTGCATACGATGACCTTGGCACAGAGGCAATAAGAAAAATGGAAGTAAAAGATATGCCTCTTATCTGTGTTACCGACACTACGGGAAATACATTATATAAATAATTAATTGCGTTGACAAAAGAGAACGAGGATGATATACTAATCTCTGCCGCGAGTTGAGCGGCAGAAACTGAAAAACCTGATTAGGACTTCAGATGAGGAGAAATACTCAAGAGGCTGAAGAGGCGCCCCTGCTAAGGGTGTAGGTCGTTAACGCGGCGCGAGGGTTCAAATCCCTCTTTCTCCGTTTGAGAGCAGCATCAAGGATGCTGCTTTCGTATTGCCGGAAACAAGGCATGGAAGGAGCATGGAATGCGTTGCATTCAGCTCAAAACTGTTTTCTTAACACGCTTTCAAAAAAGTTTTGAAAAGGTAGTTGACAAACAGGAATGACGGTGTTATACTGGCAAAGCTGACCGCGAAAAAACGGAAAGCAAGCACATTGAAAATTGAACAACGAAACAACCTTGAAATTCGAAAAGAATTCATTCGACTTTAAGTCGAACGGTGAGAGAAATCTCACACCTTAAAAACAGTAAA
>JAZLIL010000057.1:0-3273 GCA_045617405.1 Lachnospiraceae bacterium
GACGGCTTGAATTTGACAGCGGAGAAAGGAGGACGTAATTAATTTTATGGAAAGTTTAATTATTTTGTTGATAGGGGCAAAATAATTGACAATATTGCTATTGTGTTGTAGAATTATCCAGATAAAATAGGGGGGGGTAGGCACAAATACGTGTCAGAGGTTGTGAACAATGAATTCTTCAAACATCAACAGAGATTATGAACAGGAAGTAGATTTGATTGATCTTTTATGTGAGTGGCTTTCTCACTGGAGATCGATTCTTGTTTTTGTCGCAGCGGGCGTTGTGCTCGGCGGTCTCTGGGCCGGCATTTCGGCACTTCGCACACCGGCAGCAGAACCGGCAGCAGAACCGGAGGTTGTTGAAGACCTTATCGAGCCGGTGGCTCCCGTGGAACCTGATTCCAGATACTATGTGGTTAACGAGTTCGTTTACGGCGATTACCGTGAAGAGAGTGAGGAGCTTTCCGAAAGCGAGATGCATTCAGTAGACAATCTCGTTGCTCTCTACAATGACTACACTGCACTTCAGGCAGAGTACGACGAAAAGGCGAAAACCCTTTCGGCAGCAGACAGGGCGGCCGTTCTTGATAACCTAACACGATCCTGGTCAACCATCGAATCGATCGGAAGAGGAATGAGAGATGCCTGCAGGGACGAGTTTTACAAGAAGATTGGCGTTAAGTTCAAGACACGTGAAGCTCTTGCCCTCAAAGAAGCGGACAGGGTAGCGGCGCGCGAGGCGTACGAACGTGCGAAGGCGGATGCCTTAAGGAACTGGGAGCTGACTAAGCTTGAAACTGAACGTGCCGCAAAGCAGGCACAAAAGGACTACGAGGCAGCCAAGGAGCAGTACGAAAAGGACCTTAAGGCTTACGAGGAATCAAAAAAGCCCCGCGCGGAAGTGGTAACTGTTCACGCAGAGACTCCTTCAATCTCGTTAACGGATGTTCTTAAGAAAGTTGTTATCTGTGCGTTTGTTGCACTCTTTTTACATGCCTGCATCGTTGCCATGTTCTACGTTTTTAACACGAAGCTCAAGTATTCAGATAAGCTGATGAGAATCCTTAGCTGTGCTGAGCTTGCAAAGTGCGTCGACTGGGAGACCATCGACAGGAAGAAGAGCATCGACAGGCTCATCGCCAGGGCAAGACTTGCCCATGTCAGAAGGGTAGATCTTTCCGAGTCAATTCAGATTAATGCAGATTCCATTAACAGTATCGCTGCCAATTCAGACATTACTTCGATTGCCATCGTGACAGGCGGTCTGATTGCTGAGGCGGAAGATCTTAAGAAGGCACTTCTCAGAGTCAATGAAAAGCTTGAGATCAAGTGCGTCACAAGCCTCATCTTTGACGCTGTGGGAGCGAAGACAGTATCCTCCTGCCAGGGAGCGGTTATCCTCGCCGATGTGAGAAAGTCTGACATCAGGGAGCTGCGTGAGGAGAGCTTTGCTCTTGCAAACAGGGAGATTAACCTCATCGGCGCAATCACATATGTACTATAACAGACAAAGACAGGGGGAGAAGTCTACGGCTGCATTTTTAATCGGCAGGGACTTTGAATCCGATACATCAGACAGAAAAAAAGTCCGTTTTGGAGAAAAGAGCTTTGAACGATTTACCACATAAAGAGAAGAAAAAGACCGGCGGACACCTGCTTCACTGGCAGGTGATTTCGCTTTTACTGGGAATCTATGACTGCCTTGTTGTCGTAGCTTCCTATTTTGGCGCACTCTGGATCAGGTTTGACTGCAAAGTTTCGATGATTCCCGAGGATTGTCTGAAAGCGTACATGGGCTTTATTCCGTTCTACGTGCTTATTGTCATTCTTGTCTTCTGGCTGATGAAGCTCTACAACAGTATCTGGCGCTTTGCAAGCTACAGCGAGCTGCTTCGGATTCTACTTGCGACGTTTGTTACGTTTGTTATTCATGCGTTTGGCATCACGGTGTTTTTCCTGAGAATGCCGCTCACCTACTACGCCTTTGGTATTGCTCTCCAGTTTACATTTACTGTCGGCATCAGATTTTTCTACCGCTTTGTCCTGCTGCTTCGCGGCAGACATGCTGAGACGCCCGGCGGACAGATCAGGAACGTCATGATTTACGGTGCGGGAAATGCCGGACAGATGCTTCTTCGGGACATCAAGATGGCGTCGGCAGGCATCGAGAAGGTCTGCTGCTTCATCGATGACAATCCGAACAAAAAGGGAAGACTCATTGACGGCGTTATTGTAGAAGGCAACAGAGAGTGTATCCTCGCTGCAAGCAGCAAGTACAGGATTGACAAAATCTACATTGCAATCCCGAGTATCGGCGCATCCGAAAGACGTGAGATTCTTAATGTCTGCAAGGAGGCTGACTGTGAGCTTATGACACTTCCGGGAATGTCCCAGCTTCGAAGCGGCGAGGTGGCAGTCAGCGCCATGAGGCCGGTTTCCATTGAAGACCTTCTCGGACGTGACACAATCAAGGTCAATGTCGAAGAGATTCTTCGTGAGATTGAAGGAAAGACGGTCCTTGTTACAGGAGGCGGCGGTTCAATCGGTTCTGAGCTTTCAAGGCAGATTGCATCTCACAATCCGAAGACTCTGATTATTTTTGATATCTACGAAAACAATGCCTACGACATCCAGTTCGAGCTTCGAAAGAAGTATCCGTTCATGCACCTTGAGGTGCTGATCGGTTCAGTGCGTGACAGCAGGAGAATCTGGCAGATCTTTGAGACCTACCATCCGGACATTGTCTACCATGCAGCTGCACATAAGCATGTTCCCCTCATGGAGGACAGTCCCTGCGAAGCAGTGAAGAACAACGCAATCGGAACCTACAAGACGGCCTATGCCGCCATGGCGAACGGCTGTAAGAAGTTTGTTCTCATCAGCACCGACAAGGCAGTCAACCCGACAAATGTCATGGGTGCAACAAAGCGCATCTGTGAGATGATCATCCAGACCTTTGATTCGAAGATAAAGGCCGGAGAGGCAGACAGGATGCCTCAGCTCTTCATCCACAGCATGTCCGATTTCATCGACAGTGATGTGATCGCGCGGATTAAGAAGGCGAAGACGGAGTTCGTAGCAGTCCGCTTCGGAAACGTTCTTGGGAGCAACGGATCGGTTATTCCACTCTTCAGGAAGCAGATTGCAGCCGGCGGACCTGTCACGGTAACTCATCCCGACATCATCCGCTATTTCATGACCATTCCCGAAGCAGTCTCCCTAGTGCTACAGGCTTCGGCATACGCAAGGGGCGGCGGGATTTTCGTCCTGGAC
>JAZLIL010000058.1:0-3350 GCA_045617405.1 Lachnospiraceae bacterium
GGAGGTGGAAGTGCAGTAATGCATGCAGCTGACCGATACTAATAGGTCGAGGGCTTGATCTGAGGTTGCAATTTGGTCCGAGAATCCGAGCGTAGCGAAGGATGATCGGGGTAACCAAATGTACGCAGGCACACTTAATGAACGCGAGCGAAGCGAAGTGCGAATTTAGTGTGGTACGTGCCTGGAAGGACAGGAGTGATCGTTCTCCGGGTCCCTTGTTCGATATGAATGATTTGTGTATGGCCTAGTGGCTCAGTTGGTTAGAGCGCCGCCCTGTCACGGCGGAGGTCGTCGGTTCGAGTCCGATCTGGGTCGTTATATGGGATCTTAGCTCAGCTGGGAGAGCATCTGCCTTACAAGCAGAGGGTCATAGGTTCGAGCCCTATAGGTCCCATGTTTTTGCCGATGTGGCTCAATTGGCAGAGCAGCTGATTTGTAATCAGCAGGTTATCGGTTCGAGTCCGATCATCGGCTTAATTGTATGGGTGGATTCCCGAGTGGCCAAAGGGGGCAGACTGTAAATCTGTTAGCTGTGCTTTCGAAGGTTCGAATCCTTCTCCGCCCACTCTTTCCTGTAATATATTTTATAGGAAGTATTTTTATATCGCGGGGTGGAGCAGTCCGGAAGCTCGTTGGGCTCATAACCCAAAGGTCGCAAGTTCAAATCTTGCCCCCGCAATTCTTCGAGCATAACTTTATATTTTGTTATATACCATGCCCAGATAGCTCAGATGGTAGAGCAGAGGACTGAAAATCCTCGTGTCACTGGTTCGATTCCGGTTCTGGGCATCTTTTTATATTTTTAAGGAGGGAGAATAAACATGGACGACAGAATTCAGCAGCTTCAGAGTATGATCGACGAATCAAGTTACATTGTTTTCTTTGGCGGAGCAGGTGTTTCGACTGAGAGCGGAATCCCCGATTTTCGGAGTAAGGACGGTCTCTATAACATGAAGTATAAATTCCCTCCGGAAACAATGCTCAGTCACAGCTTCTTTATGTCTCATACGCTTGATTTCTTTGAGTTCTATCGCGACAAGGTTATCGGCTTTGATGCCGAGCCGAACGTTACCCATCTTACTCTTTCAAAAATGGAGCAGTCAGGAAAGCTCAAGGCTGTAGTCACCCAGAACATTGACGGTCTCCATCAAAAGGCCGGGAGCAAGGCCGTTTACGAGCTTCACGGATCTACTCTCAGGAATTACTGCATGAACTGTCACAGATTTTACTCACTCGATGAGATTAAAGGCCGGGGTACTGTTCCAAAGTGTGATTGCGGCGGTGTGATCAAGCCTGACGTTGTCCTTTACGAGGAAGGTCTTGACGATTCTACAATCCATGGTGCAATCAATCACATTGCAAAGGCAGATATGCTGATTGTGGGAGGAACGTCGCTAACTGTCTATCCGGCCGCCGGATTTCTCGATTTCTTCAGAGGAGACAGGCTCGTGCTTATCAACAAAGGTGCCACATCGATGGACAGGAAGGCGAAGCTTCTGCTTAACATGGGACTTGGCGAGGTCTTCTCACAGCTTAAAGTCTGAATTCTGTAAGAGCCGTTAATGAGGGAAACCGACCGGCAGCTTTCAGGAGGTATTCTGCCTGCAGGGAAAAATGCCGGGAGCTTAGTGTGAAAGAGAGCAGAACTATTATCACTGTTTGTACCGCGGCTTGCCCGCAAAATGGAGATTTATATGAAAAGAATTACTGCAATTATTCTTTGCGCATCACTTGCCATCCTTATTATTTGTCTAAGTCTTATTCTTGTAAAAACGAAGGATACGGGAAGCGCCAATCAGAAGGAGGAGAAGCTTTCCGGTGAGATCGGCAGGGAGTCGGAAGCAAAAGAGGGAAAAAAAGAATCAGACGTTTCCGGGAAGAAGGATGAAAAAGAATCGAAAGAGGATAAGGAAGCCGGTGATACAGAATCAGTAAAGAATAGGAAACCCGGCGGTACAGAGTCAAAAGCAGATAAGAAGACTGACGATGCGAAATCAGCAGAGAATAAGAAAGCTGACGATGCGAAATCAGCAGAAGGTAAAGACGTTTCCGGGAAGGAGTCTTCTGAGAATAATACTGATGTAAAGAAAGACGAAGAGAATCGGAAGATCTCCGATGAGAAAAGGGACAGCGAGGACACGCCTGCTGCCGCCGGCGATTATTCGAAGTACGACAACACGAAGTACAGTTGGTGGATTGTCAGAACAAAGGACCACACTCAGCCAAGAGGCGAGGATCACGTTAAGCTTTCCGATTATGATGCCTATTTTGTTAATCCGGATGTCTCCGATGATGACAAGGTTATGTACCTTGCCTTTGATTGCGGCTATGAGTATGGTTACACGGAGAAGATTCTCGATGTTTTAAAGGAGCATAACGTCAAGGGAATGTTCTTTCTGACGAAGACCTTTCTTGATTCAGATCCCGAGCTTGCAAGGAGAATGGTTGAAGAAGGTCATATGTGCGGAAATCACACAATTACGCATCCGAGTTTGCCTACAAAGTCTGACGAGGGCGTAAAGAAAGAAATTCTCGATCTTGAAAATTATTTTGAAGAGGTGACAGGTCACAAGCTCGACAAATTTATCAGACCGCCCATGGGTGAGTTCAGCGAAAGAACTTTGAAGATTACTCAGGATCTTGGCTATAAATCGATTTTCTGGAGCACTGTCTACCTCGATTATGATGTAAACAAGCAGCCCGGAAAGGAATACGTAGTTCAGTATTACAGGGACAATCACCACAACGGTGCCATTACGCTCACGCATACTGTTTCTGAGTCGAATACGCAGGCGCTCGGGCAGGTAATAGAGGAAATGGAAGCGCTTGGGTATCGTTTCGGAACGCTTAATGAGCTGAACTGAGATAAGCCGGGTACGAATCAACAACACCTCGGCTAACAGCGAATTGCTTTACCATTTCGCTGTCAAGGCAAAGGAAAGACCGGGTACCCGGGCTGTGCATCCGGTGAATTCCGCTCCCGGGCAGCAAACAGGTCAGAACGGAAAAATTTTGCTGAATTTTACAAAGATAATACATTGCAAGAACATGCATCTGCGTGATAAACTGAGAAAGGCTGAAAATCCGGTCTTTCTCGTTTTTTGTTTTATTGGAGAATTTGTCCTGTAAAGCAAGAATAATACGCGAGGATGCGGTTTGTGAACTACAGGCAGGGAAACTCAGATCCCGGCGGAAAAGGCCGGACATCAAACTAGTGCAGCGTCCAAAAATTAACTGGACCAAAAACGCAGAATGAATTTTCGTTCTGCAAAGAAGAAAAACGCAGGCGTAGCGGGCTACGTCAAGTTTTTCTGATGAAGCAGTAGGAAATTCAGGCAAGTTATTTGGTG
>JAZLIL010000059.1:0-11599 GCA_045617405.1 Lachnospiraceae bacterium
TTCAAAATGCCATTTTCGATTCAAGCCTAATAATTATTCAAGGCTATCGGCTGTTAAGTTGACGCCAGGTAGACCACATTGGTAGGACCGACCAGACGCACCGACCAGACGCAGTAGGACCGACCAATCCGTAGGACCGACCGTCCCCCCCAACGCAAAAAACAAGCGGGTCCAAAAGGACCCGCTTGCACGTAACCATACTACACTGAATTACTTCTTAAGAATAGCTGCGTTAACAGGTGTCTCTAATACATATGTATAAGATCCAGCCGTTACATTAAACTTAACGCTCTTTACGAATACAGCATCAGTACCATCTGTTGTTACCCAATCAATAGGAGTCTGTTCAGCACCAGCATCGGTCTTTTCACCGGTAAGAATACCAGTTGTATAGTAGAACTTAAATGCTGACTTATAATCAGAAGCTGCGTCTTCCTTCTGCTCAACTGTATAAGCGAACTCGCTATCAGTTACAGCAAATGTGAAGCTCTTAAGCATAACTTTCTTAACATTTGTGCCATCCTGCTTGTATTCCCAAATCTGGACAGTGTATGTACCAGTTGCAAGCTTCTTAACATCCGATGACTTTGTTACATCCCAAGCACTAATTTTGCCATCAGCACAGAACTTGTTGTCAAGTGCAGTGCCATCGCTCTTGAGAACCTTGAAACCGTACTTCACAGCACCTGCTGATACACTTGCAGGATCTGCAGAAACCCAATCAACATCTACTGAATCTGAAAGAGCATATCCATCATTAGAAATGTCATACATCTTAACGTCAATTGAAGGAATACCACTCGCCTTAACAAGACCATCTCCAACATCATTCTTTTTTGCAAAGAATGTATCAACTGATGTTTTGCTAAGTGTAAACTGCTTTGACTTATTTACTGTTGAAGGAACACTCTTTGTTGTAATAACAACTGTTGCAGGTGCTGATGTCTTTGTTGCGCCACTTTTAACTTCTTTCTCTGCAACAATCTTGTAAGAGAAGGTACCAGCCTTGCCGGAAAGGTTTGTATTATCGATAGTCCACTTAAGGAAACCAGCCTTACCGTTAGCATCATCTTTTGTTTTGCCATTTAATACTATATCAGAAGTATTAACTAATGTATCGTTCGAATCACTCAGCTTTGATGCCTTAAGAATAGCATCATTCATACCAACGCCATACTGATCCTTTACATAGAACTTAACATCAAGGCTATCACCAGTAGCGAAAGCTGCTGTTGTCGAGTTGAGAAGCTGCTTCGTGTACTCTATGGTAATTGATGTAGGAACTCTCTCAGGATCTACCGTAACATCGATAACCTGGATAACTCTCTTCTTGAGATCGTTGTTATAGTCTGCATAAACCATAACCTGTGCTGATCCAACAGAAACAGGCTGGAATGTTGTACCATTAATTACGACAACAGAATTATTTGATGAAACAAATGTAACATCCGCAAGATTGTACTTCTTAACTACTTCGCCGTACTCATTAGTAGCCTCTGCGTAGAACTTGATAGTGCCGTTCTCGCCCATAACAAGCTTCTTGTTTTCCTTCTTGGCATCGAAGCCCCACTCTACCTTTGATACGGGAAGCTCAACGCTCTCAACGCCCTGGAATACAAGGTTCTCTGTGAACTCATTAAGCTTTGTCTCGGTTCCGTCTACATAGTAGCCCTTGAACTCGAACTTAACGTTTGTAGATGTGTTCTTTGCGTAGAAGAATGCTGTGTAACCTGTCTTAGCAACACCTGAGTTGCTGATTGCAGCAACGGTAGGATCAGATGCTGTTAATGTAAGGAAACCTGAATATACATCGTAAGGAATCTCAACGCCTTCAGCTGTAACAACTTCGAAAGGCAGCTTAGCTTGCTCGTTGTATGTCACAGATGTACCGGTCTGCTTGATTCCAGCTGCATCCTTAACCTTAAGAGAAGCAGTCTTGATTTCGAATTTGTTCTTGCCGTAAACGAGCTTGTAGTTAGCCTCTTCCTTCATGTTTGAGTAGAGAACTACCTTAACCTGAGTCTTGTCAGCGGGGATGATAACGAGTTCCTTAACAGCAACTGCTACACTAGCACCGTTAACATCGTAAGTAACAGTAGCAGCACCGAGGTCTTCCTTAACAACTTCCTTCTCCATTGTCATGATGAACTCAGTAGCGCTCTTCTGCTTAGCATCTTTAGCTTCAACGATAACAGGAGTAACTTCTACAGTAGCTGTGTCCTCATTGAAGTTGCAAGTAACCTTAAGCTCATACTTGCCAGCCTTCTCATAAGCGTAATCAGCTGCAACCTCTTCGCCGTTAACGAAGTACTTGATCTCGTCAGAAACCTTAGCGGGTGTAGTAGCTACGTTCTCGAAAGCCTTAGCGCCAACAACTGCTGTTGCGGGAGCGTTAAGAGCGATCTTCTCGCACTTTGCTAAAACAGCAACTGCGCACTTCTTCTTTGCAACAAGCTTGCCGGCTGCATCCTTAATCTTAGCAACAACCTTGGTCTCGCCACCGCCGATAGCAGTGATCTTGCCCTTCTTGTTGACTGTGGCAACTGTTGCGTCCTTAGATACGAACTTTACTGCATAACCTGCAGGTAAGTTCTTTACCTTAACCTTAACGGTCTCGGCAACATTGAGCTCTACTGACTTCTTGTTAAGCTTGATCTTCTTAGCAGCCTTAACAGCGAAGCCGTTTGCTGATGCAACGATAAGTGCAAAAGCAAGTACCAGAGCTAAGCCCTTGAAAAATTTCTTCATGGTGTGTCTTCCTCCTTAAAAGAATGTGAATGGTTTTTGATCGTCCCGCATTGCGAGACACAATCAACCAAATTACATGGTCATTATAACAGCATCGTCCTCAAAGGTCAAGTAGTCCGTTGAAGATGCCGTTACAAAATATACAATATTTGGTTGACCGTTCAGCCAAAATCCCACATTTTTTAGTAATGCCACGGTGTTCCGGTCCAGGTCGTGATTAATAAGGATGTGTTTCAGGATGTGATGTCACGCCCTCCCCTACCTTTGCCGTAAGCTCGTGGTTTTGACCTAGGGCAAGTCTACTGGATAAATATGGCATAAATGTGGCAAGTGAGTGAAAAATTACGGACAATTTTTCACCTTTTATTTCCTTAGATATTGAACTCCTTATATAACGCCACCCTGATCGAAGGAGCAGGGTGGCGTTATACAAAGAATTTAATCTGTAATAACAAATCGGGTGAGCGGCTGCTCACCCGATTCTAATTTATAATCCCAATATTTTTTCCACTGTTTCCTGCAGTTTATCCTTGTCGCACACAGTATTGTGTCTTACAGGTGCAGTTCGTATATCTTCGATCGCCTGTGGAACTTTGACGCCCGAAAGAGCGGAAAGCTCGTCGATGAGGGCGAAATCCTCCATGTCGCGGTACTTCCCGTCGATTGAACCCATGACTGCACGTGCGAACTTGAAGGGGCTGGCTGTCGAAGCGATGACTGTGGGTGTCGTGTCACCGGTCGACTCGCGGTAGACATTGTAGACTGCCGTGCCGACTGCGGTGTGGGTGTCGATGATGTAGCCTTCCTTTTTGTAAAGATCTGCGATAGCGGCTGACATTGCGGCGCCGTTTGCACTTCCTGCGTAGAAGATGTTAAGCTCGGAGAACATCTTTGCGCAAAGTGAGTACTTTCCTGTCTTTGAAAGTGATTCCATGAGATCTGCTGTCTTGTCTCCCGCGATCTCGTAGATGAGACGCTCGAGGTTGCTTGAAATCAGGATGTCCATGCTCGGTGATTCGGTGAGGATGAACTCGCGGTTCTTATCGTAGGTGCCGGTCTCAAAGAAATCGGTGAGAACGCGGTTGTCATTTGAAGCACAGATCAGTTTGTTGACGGGAACACCAAGCTTCATTGCGTAGTAAGCTGCAAGGATGTTTCCAAAATTTCCTGTCGGAACGACGAAGTTGATCTTCTCAGGGCAGAAGCGTGAATATGCCCAGACGTAGTAGGCAACCTGGGGGATCAGACGTCCGATGTTGATGGAGTTGGCACTCGAGAAACGGCAGCCTGCCTTTGAAAGACGGTCTGCAAGTTCCCTGTTGTTGAAGATGGCCTTGACAGCCGACTGCGCATCATCAAAGTTGCCGCGGATAGCAACTACGTGGGTGTTGTCACCCTTCTGGGTTACCATCTGCTTCTCCTGGACTTTGCTCACACCGTCCTTCGGATAGAAAACAATAATCTCGGTTCCCGGAACATCGGCGAAGCCTGCAAGTGCTGCCTTGCCGGTGTCACCTGAGGTAGCTGTCAGAATGACGATCTTATCGTCGATGTTGTTCTTCTTTGCAGAAGTAGTCATAAGATAAGGAAGGATTGAAAGAGCCATGTCCTTGAATGCGATCGTTCTTCCGTGGAAAAGCTCCATGTAGTATGCTCCGTCAGCCTCGACCAGAGTCGTAATGTCCTCATGGTCAAACTTCTCTAAAGAGTAGGCTCCGTCAATGCAGGCCTTCAGCTCGTCTTCGGTAAAATCGGTAAAGAAAAGCTTCATCACTTCGTAGGCAACCTGCTTATAGTCCATTGCGCAAAGTTGCTTAAAGGACTTGTCAAGCTTAGGAAAAGCTGACGGTACAAAAAGACCGCCATCGTCAGCGAGTCCCTTAAGGATAGCCTCCGAAGCGGTTGCCGTGATACCTTCGTTTCTTGTGCTGTGGTAGAGTATCTTTTTCATGTTTCCTCCTCGCGCGGACACATCCTGCTTTCGGGAGCCGACCGGCATGTAAACAGCTGTGAGCGCAATTTCTTCTATGTTTTCTTTCCGATGCCGACCGGTACCAACAGAGTCAGGGCTGCGACATCCTTTTCTTTACTTTCTTTTCGACACCTTCCGCTACCAAAATAAAGCTATGGCTGCGACATCTTTTTCTTTACTTTCCTGAAAAACTTATCTATGTTGACGCTCCTTTCAAGAAGGGCGTACTCGGAATCAGTCATGTCATCAATGTAATTTAACGGGCGGTTTTCGTCAAGTCCCAAATTTTTAAGAAAGCCGGAAGCTTTGTTGTAGGCTACTGCCGCCTCGGGCTCTGTGTCGTAGCGTCCAATCACGATGTCGCCGTTCATCCGGAGTGCAGATTCTCCTTTTACGTGAATGTGCGCAAGCCACTTCGTCTGGCCTTTTTCGGTGCAGGCTGTCACACCATGGTAGCGGTTCAGGATACGCAGATTTGAGTAGCGGAAGTCTGTCGGGTCGCCGTTCATATAAAGAAAGTCACGGCCGGGGACAGCGTAGCTACGGATTCCGTAGCGCGACAGAATGGAAATCTGGCTTCCGTAGTCAGCCACAAAATAGTGACCACCGCGCTGCATGATGGCGTGGTTCATATAATAGAAGAGATCGTCCGCATCGAACTTGAGCGCATGATGGGGGCTGAGATAGTAGAGAAAGTAGCGGTCGCGAAGCAGAATCGGATTGCGACAGTACATGCCGCTTCTTTGAAGGTTTAAGAGCATGACAAACTTGGAAAACGGCACGGCATGTGCCTCTTCGTTAGAATCGTAGTCTTCGGGTCCGATCTTGCCGTCCGGGTCAAAAAAGCCCGCAAGAACAGTACCGGCAAAGAGGTAGGCTTCATGCGCCGCGTCCTCGGTGTCGAAGGAGCCAAGTGATATTCGCTTTCCCTTGTACGTGATCGCAGCGCGATAGTACAGGGTTCCGTCCGATTTCTTGTTAATGAACACTCCAGGCTGAGACATGGGAACTCCTACTAGACCAGAAAAAAAAACGCTACTCAACTCGGAACTCGCTTGCGAGTTCCGGCGCGGATTCGGGGCAGCTTGCTGCCATCTTCCTCTCCGAATCCGTCGCATAAACCTGCTCATAACAGATATGCAAAGGAAGATTTCCTTTGCATATCTGTTATGAGCAGCACTGTAAGCCGGGTTCTGTATCTGATGATCATCTATCTTGACTGTACGTTACCGCACAGCTCCTCTGTCTTACCGACAGAACGCGCCCTACCTGAGTGCACGACGGGCCGCCGTATGGCACTGCGCTTGGGCTTGCTTCGGATGGGGTTTACACAGCGCAGCCCGTTACCGTGCTGCCGGTGGTCTCTTACACCGCCATTCCACCCTTACCGTCAACGACGGCGGTTTCTTTTCTGTTGCACTTTCCTTGAGGTCACCCTCACCGGACGTTATCCGGCATCCTGCCCTGCGAAGCCCGGACTTTCCTCACCCCGGACACTTCACTTCTCCGGGGCGCGATCATCTGTGCTGCTCATAGCCCATTATATTAGAAATAACGCTGTTGTCAACGGGCAGAGCGGGGTAGTAAAATTGCAAGACGGTGCCGGAACGCTCTGACCCGACACCGTTTGGCAGCACAAAATGAACCCCCGAGCCGGTCCCCGGGGACGGGCTCGGGGGACCGGCTCTGTGGGCCGATTCAGACGTTGAATACACTTCCGCCGACGAATTCGCGAAGAATCGAGTTGGACGGAATGCCCTCGCTCGAAACACCAAGGAAGTAATCGAGGAATTTTAAGAGACGCTTCGCCTCAACAAACTCGGGTCCATCCTCGGGAACCGCAAAGAGCAGCGGCTCGGCAAACTGCTTGAGAACGGCGAGCTCATAGATGAGTGCCGAGTTGAACATTGCGTCGGCGCCTTCCTGGAACGGGAAGATGTAACGCTCCTCACCGCGGCGTACGCTCGGCCAGCGCCTGATGGTGTCAAGAGCTGTGGCCCCGCGCGTCCTCGCATCGCGGACGATGCGGCGGAGAAGTCTTCCGTCAGTCGTCGGAATGCGATTGTGTTCATCGATGTTGATTGCGGTCAGGGCGCTGATGTAAATCCTGTACCCGGACTCCTTCGGAAGCGAGTAGGAAAGCCTGTCATCAAGGCCGTGGATTCCTTCGATGACAAGGATGTCATCGGGGCCGAGCTTCAGGGTGTTGCCCCTGTACTCACGCTGGCCGGTCTTGAAATTGAAGGTAGGCATTTCGACGGTCTGACCATCAAGAAGGTTGTTCATATCACGATTGAAGCCCTCAACATCAAGTGCCTCAAGGCATTCAAAGTCGTAGTCGCCCGACTCGTCGCGCGGAGTATCCTCGCGGTTCTTGAAGTAATCATCAAGGGCGATGGGATGCGGCTTGAGGCCGAGCGTACGAAGCTGAATGGAAAGGCGGTGGGACATCGTGGTCTTACCGGACGAGGAGGGGCCTGCAATAAGGATAAACTTCCTGCTGCCGGCTTCGCGGATCTCGTGTGCGATGTCACCGATCTGCTTCTCCTGCATGGCCTCCTGAACGAGGATCAGGTCACTTATGTTGCCCTCGGTAATCTGGCGGTTGAGGCTGCCGACCGTGCTGCAGCCGATCAGGTCGCCCCACTCTTCTGCCTTCATCTGTGTCCTGAAGAACTTCTCTCTCGGGACGAACTTCTCGATGCTCTCGGGGTTCTGCATTGTCGGAATCATCAGAACAAAGCCGTCTTCGTAGGGAATCAGGTCAAAATAGCGAAGGATTCCGGTTGAAGCGGGCATGTAGCCGTAGAAATAGTCGATGTAGCCGTCGAGGCAGTAAATGTTTGTGTTGGAGACACGCCTGTAGCGGAAAAGGTCCGCCTTGTCGGTCATGCCGCAGTCAGCAAAAAGCTTCTCGGCATCGCGCGTCTTGATGGAGTGCTTCTCAAAAGGCAGGTCGCGCTCGACAAGCTCGCGCATCTCGAGCTTGACAAGGTTAATGCGCTCGGGTGAAAGCCTGCCCCTGCCCTTGAAGGTGCAGTAGGTACCGCTCCCGATTGTGTGGGAAACATTGATCTTGTCAATCTCATCCTTATCAAAGACCCGGTAAAAGGCCCGCATCATCATAAGAACTACGCCCCTTGTGTAGGTGGCGATACCGGGCACCGATGCCGTTGTGATAAGCTCAACCTCGCAGTCCGAGGCAACGTGCTTCGTGAGCTCGCTCAGTCTTCCGTTCACCGAGGCAAGAATGAAATCGCCCTTCTCCGGTGTGCAGTCCTGCGACACGCGAAGGAGCGAGGTCCCCTCGGGGTAAAGCATTGCAGACCCGTTAACCGTTACTTTGCACAGCTTGTTTTCCATACGCTACTCCCTTCTTTACCGACCGGGGACGGGTTCCGGCCGGTCTTGCACGCCGGAGCCCTTTTCTCCTGCCAGCAGATCTATCATCTCTTCTATGTGTTTCGGAACTTCGCCGCCTGTTGCTTCAATTCCTTCTTTTATGCGACAAAGCTTGGTGTACTCGACATCCATCCACTCGAAAAGCACGGGGTTTTTCGAATGAAGGAGGATGGGTCCGAATTCAAGCTCTCCGGGGCTAAGGGGACAGCAAGCCGTTTTCCTGCCATTCCCACGACCGGCTGCCACGCCTGACGGATTCAAGCAGGCGTGTCCGTCATTTTCACTGACATTCTCTCGGCCGGACGCCCCGCCTGACGGATTCAAGCAGGTGTTTCCCTCATTTTCACTGACATTCTCTCGGGCGGACGCCACGCCTGACGTGGCTTCGCATGCATGCTCGACCCTTTCGCCTGCTTTGCCGGTTTCGTCGTTTTCGCCCTTTACATTCGCTACTGCCTTCATGCAGGGGTAGTACTTTCCGTCCTCAAAACACATGTCCTCAGCCACAATGTGCCAGCCGATTTCGTAAATAAAACGCCGCACTTCGGCGAGGTCGGACTGCGGCTGAAGCACAAGCTCCTTTGCTGCCCTCACACACTCGATTCCGCGCTTGAGGATGTCTACTGTGAGAAGTCCGCCCATCCCGCAGATGAGAATTGTGTCGGCTTCGCCCGGACGAAGCATATCAAGTCCGTCCGAGAGGCGTGTCTCAATCCTCTCCTGCTGGTGGAAAAAGGCTATGTTTTCCTTCGCGTGTGCGAGCGGACCTTCACGAAGGTCCATCGCAATACACCCGGGAGCGATGCCTTCACGTACAAGCCAGACGCTTGAATACGCATGGTCGCACCCGACGTCTGCGACGATGTTCCCCACGGTAACAAGCGCCGCGGTCATTTTCAATCTGTTTGATAATCTCATTACTCCCTATATGGTGCCCTATATGGTGTCAGGTCCAAGTGTCAAATCCGTGGCCGGAATCCTGCCGCAATTTTGACACTCTGACCTGACACCGTTCGTTTAATCTAAATAATCCTTCAGTTTTCTTGAACGGCTCGGATGACGAAGCTTCCGGAGGGCCTTCGCCTCGATCTGGCGGATACGCTCACGGGTTACGTTGAACTCACGGCCAACCTCCTCAAGAGTTCGGGTCTTGCCGTCATCAAGTCCGAAGCGCAGACGCAGAACCTTCTGCTCGCGCTCGGTGAGCGTCTGGAGGACTTCCATCAGCTGCTCCTTAAGAAGAGTGTATGCTGCCGCATCGGCGGGAACGGGAACGTTATCGTCCTGGATGAAGTCGCCTAAGTGGCTGTCCTCCTCCTCGCCGATAGGTGTCTCAAGGGAGACGGGCTCCTGCGAGATTTTCTGAATCTCGGCAACACGCTCGACCGGCATATGCATCTCTTTTGCCACCTCTTCGGGCGTAGGTTCGCGCCCGAGCTCCTGAAGGAGCTGACGCTGAACGCGAATCAGCTTGTTTATCGTCTCGACCATGTGGACGGGGATTCTGATTGTCCTCGCCTGGTCGGCAATGGCACGTGTAATTGCCTGGCGGATCCACCAGGTCGCATAGGTGGAGAACTTGTAGCCCTTGCGGTAGTCAAACTTCTCGACGGCCTTAATAAGTCCGAGGTTTCCCTCCTGGATCAGGTCGAGAAACTGCATGCCGCGCCCTACATATCTCTTGGCAATGCTGACAACGAGACGCAGATTGGCCTCGGCGAGCTTCTTTCTCGCCTCCTTCGCCTCCGCCTCTTTCTCGGGGTCCGTCGACTCCATCTTCTTTGCAAGTTCGACCTCTTCATCTGCCGACAAAAGAGGAACCTTGCCGATTTCCTTCAGGTACATCCTGACGGGATCTTCGAGGCTCACCCCCTCGGGCGCGCTAAGATCGATGTCTTCAAGCTTTATTTCAACATCTTCGTCGCCTTCCTCAGGCAGAAAGTCGATCTCATCGTCCTCTATCCCGAATTCGGTCTCCGGCTCACGCAGCACGTCCACGCCGTTCTTTTCAAGATACTCGTAGACCTTCTCGATCTTCGACGAATCCATCTCCATATCCGCAAAGAAGTCGTTGATCTCCTGGTACTCAAGCATGTTCTTCTTCCTGACGGCAAATTCAAGAAGCTCTTTGAGTTTTTCCTGGAATTTCTGCTTAGTCTCGTCCATGGTTCCCCCTCCTGTGTATTTTGTTTCGGTTCCTCAATCCCTGTTGAAGTCCTGCCCCTCAACCGTCGCCTGCTGCCTTTCCCTGCTGCAGCCTTGCCCTCACGGCCGTCTGTCTCAGGCAAAGCACACTGCCGCCTGCTACTGAAGCCTTGCCCGCTCCATCATCAGCTTTGAGCAGAGTGCTCCGTCGCCTGCTGCCATTGCCTGCTGCATACGCTCATCGAGTGCATCGAGGCGCACGCGCTTTACCGTGTCCGCAATTGCCTTTCTTGTCTGATCTGCACTCATGTCGTCAGGCAGCGCCGACAGGAAACAGCTTCCCGCCTCGTCACGCTCCGTGCTCTCGGCAAACATGTCGATAATCGTCGCGGGCTTAACAACGCGGTCCCTCCTGTACTGCGAAAACGCAAGCCCGGCAACCTTTTGCGCCATGCCGCCGAGAAAATCCTCCGGGCCGATCCGGTCCTCGAATTCCCTGAAGGCTTCGGGTTCAAGCGCCATCAGTGTCAGAAGAAGCTTCTGCGACTTCACGATTCCCTCGTCACGCCTGGCAGCCTTCGCACGAACAACCTCCGCCTCGCGCGCTTCCCTGACCTCTCTTCGCTTCAGTGCTTCACTCCCTTTATCGTTAACCCTTGTTTTAAGCATCTCCTCATTGATGTTGTATCTCCCCGAAACGTAGTGCAGGTAGCTCTCGCGCTCAATCGGATCCGTGTACTCGGCAAGCATCCCGGCAATCTCATTGACAATTCTCGTCCTGACGTCGGGGTCATTCATGTCGTTTTGCTCGCGAAGCACATCGACGCGAAAAGCAAAACCGTTCTTCGCATCAGTGATACGCTTTTCATATTCCGCGGAACCGGAACCTGCCATAAACTCGTCAGGGTCCTTGTAGGGTTTCATATTAAGTACTTTCACGGACAGCCCCGCTTCGCGCAGGATGGGGATAGCGCGGAGTGCGGCATTCGTGCCGGCGCCGTCCGAGTCGTAGCTGATAACAGTCTGTTTTGTGCAGCGGGCTATTGTCTTTGCCTGCATGGGTGTGAGGGCCGTTCCGAGCGATGCGACCGCGTTGTCGAAGCCTGCCCGGTGAAGCGCGATGACATCCATGTAGCCCTCCGCGAGGATGAAGTACCCCCGCCTTGTTCTCCTGGCCAGATTCAGGCCGTACAGATTCCTTCCCTTTTCAAATATCGGCGATTCTGCCGAATTTATGTACTTCGCGATGTTGGCAGGGCTGCCCATGACTCTTCCGCCAAAAGCGATGACCTTGCCGTTTACGTCGAAAATCGGGTACATCACGCGGTTCCA
>JAZLIL010000060.1:0-6756 GCA_045617405.1 Lachnospiraceae bacterium
TCACTTGTGCTATAATAGATTGCCTATGTATATTCAAGTCTGAGTATGGCAGACTTGAGATTACTACTGTGTGCAAAAAATAGTAAATAATATAAAGCTACGTATTAGGAGGAATGGTAATAATGAGTTTTAAGACTGAAGAATCGGGAAAGAGCATGGTAAAGTTTACTATCGAGGTTTCACCCGAGGAACTTGAAAAGGCCCTTGAGAAGGCTTATCACAAGATGAAGAACAAAATCAACGTTCAGGGCTTCAGAAAGGGTAAGGCACCCAGAGCCATCATCGAGAAGCTTTACGGTGCAGAGGTGTTCTACGAGGAAGCAGCTAACGGGCTCATTCCCGGCGCCTATGAAGAAGCAGCAAAGGAATCCGGACTTGAGATTTCATCAAGACCCGATGTTGATATCGTTACAATAAAGAAGGGCGAGCCTTTCGTTTTCACGGCAGAAGTTGCTGTAAAGCCTGAGGTTAAGCTTGGACAGTATAAGGGTGTTGAAGTTGAAAAGTTTGACACTTCAATCACAGATGAAGAGGTTGAAGAGGATCTCAACAGACAGCTTGAGCAGAATTCAAGAACTATCAATGTTGAGGACAGACCTGTAGCTGACGGCGACATTATCAAGCTCGACTACGAGGGCTTCTGCGACGGCGTTGCATTCGCAGGCGGAAAGGGCGAAAACCAGACACTTACCATCGGTTCACACAGCTTTATCGATACATTTGAAGACCAGATCATCGGTCACAGCATCGGAGATGAATTTGATGTAAACGTTACATTCCCTGAGGAGTACCACGCAGAGGAGCTTAAGGGCAAGCCCGCAACCTTCAAGGTTAAGGTCAATGAGATCACCGTTAAGGAGCTTCCTGCAGCAGATGATGATTTTGCAAAGGACGTTTCCGAATTTGATACAATTGATGAGTTGAAGGCTGATATCAGAGCAAAGCTCGAAGAGAAGAAGGCCAAGGCTGCCAGGAATCAGAAGGAAGACGCAGTAGTTGACAAGATTATCGAGACATCCGAGATTGAGATTCCCGCTCCCATGCTTGATTACCAGAAGGAGCAGCTTGCCGACGAGATGGCTCAGAGAATGCAGATGCAGGGTCTTACCCTTGAGATGTACCTGAAATACACGGGAACTACTCCTCAGCAGTTCATGGAGCAGCTTACACCTCAGGCAGAGAAGCGCATTAAGTATCGTCTTGTTCTTGAAGCAATCGCAAAGGCTGAGAAGCTTGAGGCAACCGACGAGGAGCTTCAGCAGGAACTTGAGGACATGGCTAAGCAGTACAGCATGGAACTCGACAAGCTCAAGGAACTCATGGGCGAGGGCGAAGAGAAGATGATTAGGGAAGACCTTGCTGTTAAGAAGGCCATCGACCTTGTCACAGAGGCATCAGTAGAGAAGTAATATAGTAAAAGCACAGGAACCCCATTGCCTAAAGGCAGTGGGTGCTCTTGTACGAGGTGAGGTATCGGTATGAGTACATTAATCCCTTATGTTATTGAACAGACCAGCCAGGGTGAACGTTCCTACGACATTTACTCAAGGCTTTTAAAGGACAGAATTATCTTTCTCGGTGATCAGGTTGATGATGCGGTTGCATCGAGCATTGTAGCTCAGCTGCTGTTCCTTGAGTCACAGGATTCAACAAAGGACATCAGCTTCTACATCAACAGCCCGGGCGGAAGTGTCAGCGCAGGTCTTGCTATCTACGACACAATGAATTACATCAAGTGTGATGTTTCAACCCTGTGTATCGGAATGGCAGCCAGCATGGGCGCATTCCTTCTGTCAGGCGGAGCAAAGGGCAAGCGTTTTGCTCTTCCCAATGCGGAAATTATGATTCACCAGCCTTCAGGCGGTGTTAAGGGCCAGGCTACAGAGATTAAGATTGTGGCTGAGAACATTTTGAAGACCAAGGAGCGTCTCAATAAGATTCTTGCAGCCAACACAGGCAAGCCCCTTGATGTCATTGAGATTGACACCGAACGCGACAACTACATGACTGCCGAGGAGGCAAAAGAGTACGGTCTGATTGATGCAGTCATTACATCAAGATAGTAAAGAGAGAGCATATGAAGGACGACAGAAAAATGATGCCGCGCTGTTCATTCTGCGGCAAGAGTCAGGACCGTGTCGGTAAGCTGGTCGCCGGTCCGAGCGGGGTTTACATCTGCAATGAGTGTATCGAGCTTTGCGTGGAGATAGTTGACGATACATGCGAAAAAATCAGTACACGCTCAGAAAGCAAGCAGGAGATTAATCTCTTAAAGCCCCGTGAAATCAAGGAATTCCTCGATGATTACGTTGTTGGGCAGGAGGAAGCCAAGAGGACGCTGTCCGTGGCGGTTTACAATCACTACAAACGTATATTATATGGGCATGATGATGATGTCGACATCCAGAAGAGCAACATTCTTTTGCTCGGACCTACAGGATCCGGTAAAACCTACATTGCCCAGACGCTTGCGAAGCTTCTGAATGTTCCTTTTGCAATTGCAGATGCCACGGCACTCACTGAGGCCGGTTATGTCGGTGAAGATGTCGAAAACATACTGCTGAAGGTTATTCAGGCGGCAGATTACGACATTGAACGTGCCCAGATTGGTATTATCTACATCGATGAAATCGACAAGATCACGAGAAAATCAGAGAATGTTTCGATTACCCGCGATGTATCCGGTGAAGGTGTACAGCAGGCGCTGCTTAAGATTCTTGAGGGAACGGCAGCATCGGTTCCTCCGCAGGGCGGACGTAAGCATCCTCACCAGGAGTTTATCCAGATTGACACCACAAATATTCTTTTTATATGCGGCGGAGCATTTGACGGTCTTGAAAAGATTGTTGAAGGCAGAATCGGACAGAAATCCATCGGCTTTAACAGTGTCATCACCGACATGACAAAGAAAAACATCGGTGAACTGTTCCGTCAGACGCTTCCCGAGGATCTCATCAAGTTTGGCCTGATTCCCGAGTTTGTCGGTCGTGTTCCGATTGTATCGGCACTCGATCAGCTCGATGAGGAGGCTCTTGTGAAGATTCTTACCGAGCCGAAGAACGCGCTGACACGTCAGTATCGCAAGCTCTTTGAACTTGACGGAGTTGATCTCGAATTTGACGAGGAGGCGGTGAAGGTTATTGCAAAGCGTGCCTATGAACGTAAAACAGGTGCAAGAGGTCTTCGCTCCATTATCGAGAAGATCATGATGGATACGATGTTCGATATTCCTTCGGACGAGTCGGTAGCAAAGTGCATCATCACGAAGGAGGCGGCAGAAGGAACCGCAGAACCGGTCAGAGTTGAAGGCGAACGGGATATGAAGCGCGCCCGGATTCTTCCTGCAAAAACCGGAAGAAAAAAACGCGGAAGCGGCGAAAGTGCATAAACAGGATATTGTGAAAGGCTGCCCGGTATTTTTGCCGGGCACCTTTTTACACAGGAGAATTTTCAAATGGTGATAAAAAACGTAAATCTTGAAACAGTATGCGGCGTGACAAGCGTACTCCCGAAGAATGAAAAACCGGAGTTTGCGTTTGCGGGCCGTTCAAATGTGGGAAAATCGTCACTTATTAATGCCCTTTTGAATAGGAAATCCTACGCAAGGACTTCTCAGCAGCCCGGAAAAACACAGACAATCAATTACTATAACGTTAATGGCGGGCTGTATTTTGTTGACCTGCCGGGCTACGGCTACGCGAAGGTCTCGAAGGAGATGAAGGAGAAATGGGGAAAGCTTATCGAGAAGTATCTCGTGAAATCGGAGATGCTAAGGGTAATTTTCCTGCTTGTTGACATCAGGCATGAGCCGACGGCTGACGATAAGAGCATGTTCGACTGGATTGTGGCAAACAACCGGACTCCGGTTATCGTTGCAACAAAGCTTGATAAAATCAACCGGAGTCAGAAGGACAAAAGCGTGAAGATTATTCGCCAGAAGCTTGGCGCGGGGAACGATATAGCAATTATTCCGTTCTCGGCAGAAACAAAGCAGGGGCGGGATGAGATTTATAAGATAATAGATGCTGCTGTTTCCGAAACATTCGAGGATGAAGAGCGCGACATTTACAAACGCAGAGCTGACTCGAAAGCTAATGTGCTAGAAAGAGGGATACATGAACGAGAATGAAGAACTTGCAAGACTGATGGAGGTAGTGAGAAAGCTTCGGGCCCCGGACGGCTGCCCCTGGGACAGGGCACAGACACATGAAAGTCTTAGAAACGAGCTTCTTGAGGAAGCCTACGAAACAGCTGAAGCAATCGATACGGGCGATACGGATAATCTTTGTGAAGAGCTGGGAGACCTGCTGCTTCATGTAGCGATGCACTCCGTTATTGCGGAAGAAAAGGGCGAGTTTGACCTTGCGAAGGTTGCACGCGAAGAGGCGGACAAGATGGTTTTCCGCCATCCGCATGTTTTCGGGTCAAAGGAAGGCATCGACACTCCCGATAAGGTTCTTCGTCAGTGGGAGGAGCTTAAAGCAAAGGAAAAGCATGAGGAGACAGCTTCTGATGCGATGAATCGTGTTGCTAAGGCGCTGCCTGCACTCACAAGGGCTCAGAAGATTCAAAAGAAGGCGTCGAAGGTCGGATATGATTTCGCAAACACTGATGAAGTACTCAAAAAGGTATATGAAGAACTCGATGAATTGAAGGAAGCCATTCACGAAGGGAACCGGTTCGACATATGTGAAGAATTTGGCGATTTGTTGTTCTCGTGCGTGAATACAGCCCGGTTTTTGGGCGTTGATGCTGAATTTTCCTTGACAAAAGCAACCAATAAGTTTATAAATAGATTTGTAAACGCGGAAGCCGCGGCGCAAGCTAATGGTAGGCGTTTAGCGGATTTGACGGCGCAAGAGCTCGACGATCTGTGGAATGAAGCCAAGCGTTCTGAAAAGAGAATTGATTGATTATACGGTTTGAACAGTGGCGCAGTATTCCAAAATAACAAGATCTAGTTAGAGGAGGATTTAACAATGAACAAAGCTGATTTAGTAGCAGCAATCGCAGAGAAGGCAGAATTAACCAAGAAGGATTCCGAGAAGGCATTAAAGGCAGTTATCGACACAATCACAGATGAACTCATCAAGGGTGAGAAGGTTCAGCTCGTTGGTTTCGGTACATTCGAAGTTGCTGCAAGACCTGCAAGAACAGGAAGAAATCCCCAGACCAAGAAGGAGATTAGTATTCCCGCATCAAAGGCTCCTAAGTTCAAGGCTGGCAAGGCATTAAAGGATGCTGTTAACAAGTAATTGATTCTTGAATTGAGACCCGCGGTCATTCGGCTGCGGGTTTTCTTTTTGACATATTAGTGTCCCCGGGAGGAATATATAATGCGTTTAGACAAGTATCTGAAAGTTTCACGCCTTATCAAGAGGCGCACGGTTGCGAACGAAGCCTGCGATGCCGGAAGAGTCATGATTAACGGCAAAGTCGCAAAAGCCTCGACTGAAGTAAAGAAGGGTGATATAATAGAAATCGCTTTCGGAACACGTGATGTTAAAGCCGAGGTGCTTGAGATCATGGAAACACAGAAGAAGGATGAAGCAGCCGAAATGTACAGGCTTATGTAGCGGCCGACCGCAAAGTGCGGGGGCTGCCCGGTATTTGGTATGAAAGAAAGATCGAAGAAAAACAGAACAGGATCGGGCCTTGTTGTTCTGGCCGCGCTTTTGATATGCGGAGCGCTTATCATCGGAACCTATAAGCTCAGGCAGGACTACAACGAGCAGAAGAAGGAGCTCGACAGAATAGAAGCCGAGACAAAGAGTCTTGAGGAGCAGAATGAGCTGCTGGAGGAAGAGCGGCAGCGTCTTCTTGATGAAGGATATTCTGATGAGATGGCGCGAAGAATTGCACGGGAGAAGCTCGGACTTGTCGATCCGGATGATGTGATTATTGTTCCTGAGGGAGAAAAGTGAGAGCCGCAATGAGGCAGCGTGAGTGCAGCCAAAAGTGAGAGCCGCAATGAGGCAGTGTGAGTGCCGCCAAAAGTGAGAGCCGCAATCCGGTAATGTTGAGCGCGTAAAAGCAGAGAGAACATGAGCCTTGAAAACTAAAATGTTAACAAGTATAATTGAAAACAGGGTGAACAGGGAGCTTATTGAAAGCGGGGACTGTATAATCGCCGGTGTTTCGGGCGGGGCAGATTCCATGCTGCTTCTTACACTTCTTTCGGAACTTCGGACAGAGCTTTCACTCGAAATCCACGTGCTTCACGTCAATCATTGCATCAGGGGAAACGAGGCGGACGGCGATGAAGAATTTGTCAGGACCTGCTGTGAGAAGCTTGGCGTTCCCTTTGAGGCTGTCAGGGTTGATGTTCCCGCGCGTTCAAAGGAAAGCGGACGAAGCGAAGAAGAGGAAGGCCGTGCGGCACGCTACGAGGCTTTCTTTGAGGCAGCAAAGCGTTATGGGGCAAACAGGATTGCTCTTGCGCATCATCGTGATGATCTTGCCGAGACAGTGCTCATCAATCTGTTTCGCGGAACGGGTTTGTCAGGCTTAAAGGGTATTCCGGCCACAAGAAGGGTTGATTCGGAGCTTACGGTTATTCGCCCGCTTCTTTCAATGACAAAGGCCGAAATCATTGAGATTCTTAAAGAGAACGGAATTGCATGGGTTGAAGACAGGACTAATTCTGATGACAGGTATGTAAGGAACAGGATAAGAAATAAGCTTCTGCCCCTGGCAGCGAGGGAAATCAATGCCAGCGCCGTGGAAAACATAGCACGCTGTGCCGGTCAGGCAGCC
>JAZLIL010000061.1:0-11505 GCA_045617405.1 Lachnospiraceae bacterium
TGTCACGGCTGTGATGTTCCACTATATTTTCCCGGACACAAAGCTTCTTGTTTTCGGTGTGGATCCCGACAAGCTCTCACGCTTTTCATTTGCCGAAGGAACATACACGGTTCGTGACATTCCCGATGATTTAAAGGTGGATCATGCATTTGAGTGCGTGGGCGGCGATGCATCGCAGAAGGCAATCAATCAGATTATTGACCACATCAATCCGGAGGGAACTGTATCAATCCTCGGAGTATCGGAGTACCCTGTACCCATTAACACGCGAATGGTTCTTGAACTCGGGCTGAGGATTTTCGGCACGAGCCGCAGTTCCGCAAAGGATTTTGCAAAGACCATTGAGCTTTACGAAAAGTATCCGGCAATTCCCGATTACTTTGCCGGAATAGTCGGAAACGTTGTCGAAGTCAGAAGCGTCGAGGACATGAAACGTGCCTTCGAGCTGGACATCCAGAATCCTCTCGGAAAGACAATCATGCTCTGGAATAAATAGCCGGTATCGGAACAGGCAGCTGATATAGTAATAAGCGGCGGTATTGGAGTAATTAACCCATATCGGAAAGTCATTTACACATAAGAACACCGGAGGAGAAGGCTCTTCCGGTGTTCATTAACATCTGCTGTTTTACTTACCTGTTATTCTTTACTTTGCCTTTTTTGCAACTTTTGCATTGTAGGTGCCCTTCTTTGTGAGCTTGATGTTGAACTCGACAGTGCAGGGATCGTTGGGATCGATCTTGCCGTTTGTCTTGCCGATAGGCTTGGGCATCGTTACACGAAGAATATAAGGAGTAAACTGATTGGAGTCATCCTTGTCGATGTTGTCAGAAGGGATGTACTTGTATACGAATTTCTTCTTTGTTACAACGAAGTCTGCGGGATCAACTGACTCCTTAGGTTCGGACACATCGTCATTTTCAGGTTCAGCGTACTCGTCGACAATGGCATCGCCGTCTGAATCTTCATCGTACAGGTCATCATCGTCCCAGTCGCTATCCCAGTCATCATCGTCCCAGTCGTCGTCCCAGTCATCGTCGTCCCAGTCATCGTCATCATCGAACTCACCGACATCTTCGTCGCCCATCTGAGATGCAATTACCTTGCCGTACTCTTCGGCGAACTCATCTGCATCAGCTGCATAGTAGGAAACGCCGTCGTATTTGACAGGCTCGGTATTCGAAAGCTTTGCGATGTAATCGGGCATCTGCTCCTTTAATGATTCGAGCTCCTCCTTTGAGAGGAGGTACTCTGCCTTCATGTCGTCTGCGAGTTTGCCCTTCTTTGTGACGGTTACGGAAGATCTCATGCCGCAGCCTGTGAGAATGGCGCAGGCGAGAACTATCATGAGCGAATACATTATTTTTTTCATGCGATATCACCTTTCATTTTCAATATGATAACTTAGCATATCACAAAGTTGTGTATTGTGCAATCAAAACGTGAACAAAATCCAATATATATCTACATAATTCAACAACTTTTCGGGATATTATCTTTACACATGAAGTCAATTGGGTTATAATGACAACATATTAACGTGGTCGTACTGTGGAGATTGGAATGAAACTTGTTTTTGTAAGGCACGGAGAGCCTGATTACGAGCATGACAGCCTGACACCGCACGGAGTTGAGGAAGCAAAGCTGCTTGCGGACAGAATCGCTCTTTTGAATCCGGATGAGTATTATGTCTCGCCCCTCGGGCGTGCTAAGCTCACGGCGAAGTACGGAATGGAAAAGGTCGGAAAGATGCCGGTTGAGCTTTCGTGGCTTGAGGAATTTCGCGGCAGGTGCAAAAGACCGCATGACGAAAAGGAGTCAATCTGCTGGGACTGGCTTCCCACGGACTGGACGGCGGAACCGCTGTTTTTCGACAAGGACCGCTGGTTCGAGGCAAAAGCGTTTGACGCAACTAACGTCAGAGAAGAGGCAAGGCTTGTCGTTTCCGAGTTTGACAGATTTCTTGCGGACCATGGATATGAACGTCAGGGAATGTGTTACAGGGCAACGAAACCAAACAGAAAGACGATTGTGTTCTTTTGTCATTACGGTGTGACGTGTGTCATTGCGGCACATCTGATGAATGTTTCACCGATGACGCTTATGCACGGGCTTGTTGCAGCACCGACTTCCGTTTCTACCTTTTGTACTGAGGAACGGCGTGAGGGAACAGCGTATTTCAGAATGAGCTCTTACGGAGACATTTCGCATCTCTATATAGCAGGTATGGAACCATCATTTGCTGCAAGATTTTGTGAGTGTTTTACGGATGATACAAGGCATTAAACAGGAGGAAGAGTAATTATGTCAATTGAAAGAAAACCGCTTGTCAACGATCTGTATACGGCAGATCCTTCGGCGCATGTATTTAACGGAAAGATCTATATATACCCCTCACATGATGAGGATATCGATGTTGAAAGCAATGATAACGGCGATCAGTACGACATGAAGGATTATCATGTGTACGAGATGGACGGAGTTGAGAATTATCCGAGAGATTGCGGATGTGTTTTCTCACTCGAGGATGTCAAGTGGGCAAGCAAGCAGCTTTGGGCTCCCGATTGTGAAGAGAAGGACGGAAAGTACTATTTCTACTTCCCTGCACGCGATAAAGACGGAATGTTCAGGGTAGGCGTTGCAATCGGCGACAAGCCGGAAGGTCCGTTTACTCCCGAACCCGATTACATCAAAGGCACATATTCGATTGACCCGTGCTGTTACCAAGAAGACGGGAAGTACTATCTGACCTTTGGCGGAATCTGGGGTGGACAGCTTGACCAGTATCGCAATAACATCTGGAGTGCAGCCAACAGGGAACCGCGTGAGGGTGAGGAAGCCTGTACGGCAAAGATTGCACTCCTTAAGGAAAACATGACAGAGCTTGCCGAAGAGCCGCGTGATCTTGTTATCCTTGATGAAAACGGGAAGCCTCTTGAAGGCGATGATGAGGAAAGAAGGTATTTTGAGGATCCCTGGCTGTTTAAAAAGGGAGACACCTACTACTTCACATATTCAACGGGAACAACTCACCTTCTGTGCTATTCGACTTCGAAAAATGTGTACGGACCTTACACCTACGGCGGTCAGATTCTGACTCCTGTTCTTGGTTGGACGACGCATCATTCGATTCTCGAGTATAACGGTAAATGGTATCTTTTCTATCATGACTGTCAGCGTTCAAACGGTGTAAATCAGAAGAGGAATGTAAAGTTCCGCGAGCTTTTCTTTGAAGAGGACGGATCTATCAGAACGATGGATGGCATGGAATGGTAAAGAATGGTCAGGATTGATCGCAACAGCTGACTTTTCGAAATGGTCATTGGAGGTTTTGCAGCGGTACTATGATTCATATTTCAAGTAAGAGAAAGAGAATATTGTTAATAATTCTGTTTATACTGTGTCTTGGTCTTCAGGTTTTGAGTGCCAGAGCAAATGCTTCGGGGCTGCCGTATGTTTTGTTCTTTGGAATTGAAGTACCAAGGGGCAGTGCACAGGGTATCTTTTCGTCAGTGATTTCGCTGATCTGCGTTATGATGGTCTGCCTCGAATTCAGATTCGGTAAGCTGTTATCATGTATTTCGATTGCAATGTCGGTTTTTGGTATGCTGTCGACGCTCATCGGATTCGGGGATCTTACACCGCTTCCGGGACTCATTAACTCGGTTTTCACACTTGTAAGCATCTTCCTGATTGCAGGCTTTTTAAAGAGTGCAGATAATGAGAGTATTACTGATGTGGTTACACAAAGTTTTAACAGACTGCATTTTGAAAGAACCCTAACAAACAGGATATCGGCGTCAAAGAAGTTTGAAATCGCATTCATCCAGATCAGAGGCTTTCGAAGCATCAATGACAGTCATGGACGTGACAGCGGCGATGCGGTTTTAAAAATGGTTGCGGAGAGGCTCAAAGAGGTTGTCGGTGCTAAAGGTGATGTTTTCAGACTTGACGGAACGGATTTCGCGATAATCTTTAAGACCGGGACCAATGCTCTCGATACAACGAATGACTGTATCAGACGCATCATGGAAAAGTGCAGGATTGAAAGAGACGGAATCAGTGTGAACTGCTACATTGATGCTTTTGGCGGAATATCATCGTATCCACGCGATGCATCGGACGTCAGGAATATTATGAGATGTGCAGATATAGCCATGAACTGTGCGGTAGAAAGCCAGAACGAAAGAGTCAGGTTGTTTACCGCAGAACTCGAATCCAGGTCAACAAGACGTACTGCTGTTGAACAGCAGATTAAGCTGAGCCTTGAGAATGACTATTTCTACCTCGTTTACCAGCCGCAGTACATGCTTGCGGGAAAGTCTCTGCGCGGCTTTGAAACACTGCTTCGCTGCAAGATGCCTGATGGTACGATGATCAGTCCTTCGGAATTTATTCCCATTTGTGAGCAGACTGATATTATTTATGAAATCGATAATTATGTCATCAACAGGGCAATCAGTGAACTTGGTCCTATTATCAAACACAATCCCACTCCGATGTCACTCTCGATAAATGTTTCTGCAAAGAGTATGTCGACCGTGGATTTTGTCGATAAGATCAAAACGGCACTTGTCAAAAATTCATTTCCGGCAGATTGCCTTGAGATTGAGCTGACGGAGCATTCGTTTGCACAGTCACGCGAGATGACAATCTCCAACGCATTAAAACTCAGGGAGATGGGCGTTAAGATAGCACTCGATGATTTCGGAACAGGATACACGTCGCTTGAACGTCTTCTCAAGCTTCCAATTACGCTTCTTAAGATTGACGGTTCGCTCATTAACGCAATTGATGAGGGCGGAAGAAGCAAGGATATGATCAATGTTGTAATTTACATGGGTCACATGATAGGATGCGAGGTTATTGCCGAGGGCGTCGAGAACGATAAGCAGCTTGAAATGCTTCAGAGGTATAATTGCGATTCGATTCAGGGCTTTGTATGGGCAAAACCGATGGAATTCAGGGATGCGGTAAAGATGATTTAGTGTGACAAAAAGGAGATGATCACATGAGCGAAAAAGTATCGGCTAATACGCTTCCCGCGAAGCTTGAAGGAAGCGACCTTCAGGTCAGCGGACCCACGCAGCCTTCACTTGACAGGATAAGTGATCTTGTGTGCCGTGAACTGATAGAAAAGGCGATGGAAATGCGGAGGATGTCGTATTCTCCCTATTCGCATTTCAGCGTCGGGGCTGCGCTCCTTACCAAGAGCAATAAGATTTACGGTGGATGTAACATTGAAAATGCAGCATATTCGCCTTCAAACTGTGCGGAAAGAACTGCTTTCTTCAAGGCAGTGAGTGAGGGCGTCAGAGAGTTTGCTGCGATTGCGATAGTAGGCGGAGGCGAAGAGGGAATCAGCGGATTCTGTCCGCCGTGCGGTGTCTGCCGGCAGGTGATGATGGAGTTTTGCGATCCGAAGACATTTTACGTTATCCTCGCAAGGAGTGAGGATGATTACTGGATCTACACGCTTGAGGAACTCCTTCCGATGGGATTCGGTCCCGGAAATCTGTAAAATACACATTCAAAAAAGGCCGGTTTTCCGGCCTTTTTATACGAGCAAGCAGCGAAGCGGATTGCGAATAACATTGACTATGGGTTTTCTTTCAGGAATTTTCTGTCCTTCCTGTCGAGCTCGACTTTTTCAAACAGGTCGGGACGACGCTCACGTGTACGGAGAAGGCTCTGCTCTCGCCGCCACGCTGCAATGTTTGCATGGTGACCGGAGAGAAGCACCTCGGGAACCTTAAGCCCCATAAATTCTTCGGGGCGCGTGTACTGGGGGTACTCAAGCGTATTGCCTTCGAAACTCTCATCCTCGGCGGATGAATCGTTGTTTAAGACACCCGGCAGCAGTCTTGCTACCGCATCCATTATTGCAATGGCGGGGAGCTCACCGCCGGTGAGAACGAAGTCGCCGAGCGAAATGTAGTCATCAACTTCGAGTGCCAGCGCACGCTCATCAATGCCCTCGTAGTGACCGCAGAGGAAGATGAGACTTTCTTCACACGAAAGCTCCTTCGCAATGCTCTGATTAAAGGTCCTGCCGATGGGACTTAAGTAGATTACCTTGTGTTTCTTTTCCGGATGAAGCTTTTTTGCATGCTCGCATGCTCTGTAGACGGGACCGGCTTCCATAACCATACCGGCTCCCCCTCCGTATGGGTAGTCATCTACTCTGTTATGCTTATTGTCGGAAAAATCCCTGATATCAATCACGTCAAGAGAGATAGCTCCACTGTCTAAGGCACGCCCCATGATGCTTGTCGTCATGCAGGCGTTTATCATATCGGGAAAAAGTGTAAGTACGGTGTAATTCATGATGTTCTCCCAAAGTTGTGAGCGGGGTACAGCAGTTTTCTATTTTAGAATTCCGGTCGCAATCCGGTCGCGTCCTGACAGATCCTTCCTGACAGAAACGTCCCCGAAGCCTGCATCAGTAAGCAGCGTATGCAGCGCTGAACCCTGATTGTAACCGATTTCGAAGAAAACGCGGCCGTTCTTATTAAGATGCTTCCCTACTTCATCAATAATCTTTCTGTAGAAGTAAAGACCGTCCTTTCCGCCGTCAAGTGCCATTCTCGGTTCATTATCCTTTACTTCGGGGTCGAGTGTCTCTATTTCGCCCGAAGCAATGTAGGGCGGATTGGAAACAATTATGTCGAAGCGGCCGGGAATATTTTCGAAGAGATTGCTTTTTATCAGTTTGAGTGCAGGTAAGTCCGAAGAAGAATCAACATCAAAGCCCAGGTGTTCAGCATTTTCCCTTGCAACCAAAAGTGCTTCGTCCGAAAGATCGGAAGCTGCCACGCTCTTTGGATTACCAAGCTTTGCGATGCTAAGCGCTATACAGCCGGAGCCTGTACAAAGGTCAAGGACGTCGGCACCTTCGGTGTAATGAAGGACAAGCTCGACAAGCTCTTCGGTTTCAAAACGCGGAGTGAGAACGTTTTGGTTTACTTTGAAGGTAAGACCCATGAATTCCCGCTCACCGATAACCTGGGACAAAGGAATTCGGCGAATGCGCATGGAAAGAAGCTCTTCATATTCCGAAAGCTTTGAAAATTTGGATTCAGGAATCGGGTCGCACTTCGAGAGGACAAGGTCAATCCTACGTATATCAAAAACGTGCATCACAAGATATTCGACCTCACAGACGGCATCTTCAATTCCTGCCGCTTCAAGGCGCGTGACGCTTTTTACGATAAGTTCGTTCCAGGAGATAGGAGTCATAGTCGTCAGTGCTTTCTGTTTCTTTGAATTGTAGTTTAACTCATTGTCCACCTGAAAGTCCCCCGGCCTGTTTGTGTACATACACAAAAAATGATATCACAGTCAGTTGTGTTTTGCACTCCTTTTTTTATCTGCATGGCCATCTTGTAACCTTGCAATAGCAGGTAGCAAAGAATATAATCAGAATTGTGGTATGAGAAAGGGGTTAGTGTGAAAGAGAGCAGAGCTTTCATCACTGTTTGTGCCGCGGCATGCCCGCGGAATGGAGATTAATATGGCGAAAAGAGTTTTTCTGATAGTGCTTGACAGCCTTGGAATAGGCGAGGCGCCTGATGCCGCACTTTTTGGCGACGAGGGTACGAACACCCTCAAGTCGTGCGCGGCAAGCAGCAGGTTCAGTCTGCCTTACCTTAGGGAGCTTGGGCTTTTTAACATCGACGGTGTCAGGGACTGGGCAGAAGGAACAAAGGCGCCCACGGCATCGATTGCGAGATGCCGCGAGAAGTCGATGGGAAAGGACACGACAATCGGGCACTGGGAGATTGCGGGGATTGTATCACCTGACCCGCTTCCGACTTACCCTGATGGATTTCCCGATGAGATCATTGAGGAGTTTTCACGCCGGACGGGAAGGGGTGTGCTTTGCAACAAGCCTTATTCGGGAACAGAGGTCATTAAAGATTACGGTGAAGAGCATATGAAGACCGGAAAGCTGATTGTCTATACTTCGGCAGACAGTGTATTCCAGATTGCCGCGCACGAGGATATTGTTTCCGCAGAAACTCTTTACCGGTATTGTAAAACAGCGAGGAAGCTGCTTACGGGAAAGCACGGGGTCGGAAGAGTCATTGCCCGCCCGTTTACGGGTGAGGTCGGAAGCTTCGTAAGAACACCCCGCCGCCATGATTTTTCAATAGAGCCTCCGTGTGCTACGATTCTCGATCACATCAGGGCAGCAGGAAAAGAGACAATAGCGGTAGGGAAGATTAATGACATTTTTGCAGGAGCCGGAATTACTGAATTCACCTATACATCAGGCAATGAAGAGGGCATTGAAAAGACGCTTTCGTATCTCGACCGGAATTTTGAAGGCCTTTGCTTTGTAAATCTTGTTGACTACGACATGCTATACGGACACAGGCGCGACATCGACGGATATGCCGCAGCGCTTTCCTGCTTCGATTCGCGACTTCCCGAAATGCTTGCAAAGCTTAAGGATGACGATGTTTTAATGATTACGGCAGATCACGGCTGCGATCCGGCATTTCTGAAAACCACGGATCACACAAGGGAGTACATCCCATTTATCATGTACAGCCCTGAAATTCCTCCCGTAAATTACGGGACTCTGCCTACCTTTGCAGCCATAGGTGCGACAGTGCTTAGGCTTCTTGGCGTTTCGGGAAAGACTGAAGGAACGCCGCTTGTTTGGCAGTAATGCCGAAACCTTAAAAAAACACTATTTGAGCTGAATTCTGAGGATTATCATTGCAGCTGTTGGGAGAATTGTAATATGAAAAGCAGGAATTCATTCTGGACCATACGATATATGCTGATAAACGTGCTGTATTTTGCGGCCTTCTGTACAATACATGCGTATGCATCTGTATTTCTTCTGGACAGGGGCTTCAGCAATACGCAGATAGGAATTGCGCTCGCTGCGGCAAACATTGTCAGTGTAATCGGCCAGCCCTTCATCGCAGGTATTATTGACAAATCAAAACGTGTTACAAACAGGCGTGTTATCATGTGTTCTGCCGCAATACTGCTTGCAGGGTCACTGCTTCTTCTTTTTGTTAAGAACATGGCGGCTGTGTTCGTTATTTACGTTCTGATATATACTGTGCAGTTTATCTACCAGCCTGTAATGATAGCGATGAACTTTGAGTACGGGAAGGCAGGGTGCAGGATTAATTTCGGACTTGCAAGAGGAATGGGTTCGGCCGGGTTTGCCGTAACTTCCGCCCTGATTGGCGGGGCTGTTGCGGCTTCAGGCACGGATGTACTCTGTTTTGTGACAATTGCGGTTATGGTTCTCCAGATTGTGGTCACATTTTTCTTTAAAATTCCAGGGAAGCAGGATGACGTGGCGCGTGCGGAGGAATCTGAACTTTCATGCAGTGCCGAACCGTCGGAGAAGATGCCGGAGGAGGCTTGCGAGGACACGGCGGCAGCAAAGGGATTTATCGGATTTTGCAAAAGATATCCGGAGTTTATGTTTTTTCTGCTCGGAACAGCGTGCTGCTTCTTTGCGCACAACACACTCAACGATTTTCTTATTCAGATAATCAGACGTCTCGGGGGCAATGAAACATCACTCGGATATGCGACATTTCTTGCGGCTCTTCTTGAGCTTCCGGTTATGGCTTGTATCGGAACTGTTCTTAAGAAGTTTTCAATGGAAAAGGTGTTGATATTTTCGTCTGTGGCATTCTTTGTGAAAACGTTTATCATGTACTTTGCCACGGGACTCTTTGGAATGTATGCAAGTCAGGCATGCCAGTTTTTTGCATATGCGGTCTTCATCCCTGTTTCGGCAATCTGGTCGGATTCCGTGATGCGCGAAAACGATAAGGTAAAGGGACAGGCCTACGTTAACTGTGCTGCCACTCTGGGCGGTGTTTTCAGCAATCTCCTGTGCGGACGCATTCTCGATACTCACGGTGTCCCCTCAATGCTTCTTACGGCATGTTACGTCTGTTTGGCAGGTGTTGTGGTCACGACTCTTTCAATGCGTCGCAGGAAGTGCAAAAAATGATTGCATTGTTCACAAATTTGCAGTATTATCTTAGAAGGATATTGTTTCGTGAGCTTTCAGGGTAGGGGTATGCATAATAACAACATATTGATTTGTGTTTGTCGAAAACAAAATGGGAGAACCGGGATGAGAGCTGTTATTACAGCATTCATTCTGGTTCTTTTGCTGTTTACGTGGAATTCAATTCCGGCTTTGGCTTCCGGGGAAGATGATATAGAGACTGTCAGGCTGGGTTATTTTGATTTTCAGAACTACATGAGAGGGGCGGACGGCAGGGAATCAAAATCCGGCTTCGCTTACGATCTTCTCTGCGAAGTGGCAACAGTCAACAAATGGAGATATGAGTTCGTGTGCGGAGATTTCAACGAACTCTATCCAATGCTTCTAAGCGGGGAGATAGACATTCTGCCCTGTCTTGTTTACACTGAGGAAAGAGCTGAACAGCATCTTTTTTCCGAGGTGGAAATCTATGAAGAGAAATACTACATCTCAGCTCTCAAAAGTAAAGCGTCTGAGATCACAGATATTAAGGATCTTGACGGTAAAACGCTCAGCACGGTGTCTGATTGCCGGCAAAATGAAGTTTTTGAAGAATGGGCAAAGATGAACGGGATTTCGATGGAACTTGTCTGCGCAGATTCCTTTGATGATTCCTGGGTTCAGGCCGCAGACGGAACGGCAGATTTCATTCTTAACATTGACAGTGCCGCACCGGATTCAGGATTCAAATCGATGTTTTTTGTCGGATCGGGCAGCTCAAGATTTGCTATTGCACCGGGAAGAGATGACATCTGTGATGAGCTGAACAGTGCCATTGAAATGATCTACAGCATAAATCCCTTTACTATTCAACATATGAAAGAGACATACCTGACAAAAACTCTTTCTTCTGTAGTACTGTCGGAAGAAGAAGCAGAATGGCTCGAAAAGAGGGATACTATTCGGGTAGCGGGTTTTGCCGATGATGTTCCGTACACCTACACGGATGCGAACGGTGAGGTAGTCGGTGTATACCCCGATCTTCTGGTCAGCATTTTCGAGAAGCTGGGAGTTAGTATCAGGCTTGAGTGGGAGCTGTTTGATTCCGTAGATGAGATGCATAGTGCACTTTCTTCGGGGAAGGTAGATCTTGTCTGCCCGGATTACTGTGCAAATTACTACGCCGACGACAGGGATTTTTGCATATCAAAATGTATACAGAGTGTGAACATGGGTTTTTTATACAAGAATAAGACCGTTGAACGCGATATAAAAGTCATTGCAACTCCTGAAAAAAGGCTGGGAAGCTATTATCTGTCCGATTATTATCCTGATTCAGCCATACTCCCCTGCAGTTCGCTTGAAGAGTGCATAGAGGCAGTAAACAGCGGTCGTGCGGATGCGGCAGCGGACCATGTTACTGCACTTCAGGACAAGTCTGTTAAGAACTTCATAAGCTATCAGATTAAGACGCTTGTTATCGGGTGTCCCGTTTGCTTTTCCGCAAGCAGGGAGAGCGGAACTCTGAT
>JAZLIL010000062.1:0-4274 GCA_045617405.1 Lachnospiraceae bacterium
GCAAGAACTATCAGGAGTTTGAAGAAGCATATCAGTTCCTTGCCGCACAGTGGCACAGGGTGATGATGCCCGGAAGATGCGTGTGCATCCACTGCATGAATCTTCCTACGAGCAAAGAAAAGGATGGATATATCGGGATAAGAGACTTCCGTGGTGATGTGATCCGCTGGATGCAGAATGCCGGATTTATCTATCACAGCGAAGTATGTATATGGAAGAATCCTGTCACTGCTATGCAAAGGACAAAGGCTCTCGGACTTCTCCACAAGCAGATCAAGAAAGACAGCTGCATGAGCCGCATGGGAATACCGGATTATGTGGTTACATTCAGAAAACCGGGCGATAATCCTGAGCGGGTTACGCACACAAACGAGACATTCCCCGTTGCACACTGGCAGGACGTTGCAAGCCCCGTGTGGAATGAATATGCAAGCCCTGTGTGGTGGGATATTAACCAGAGCGACACGCTGAACAGAGAAGCGGCAAGGGAAGAGAAAGATGAAAGGCACATTTGCCCGCTGCAGCTTCCGGTGATTGAGAGGTGCATAGAGCTGTGGAGCAATGAAGGTGATGTTGTGTTAGACCCGTTTGACGGCATAGGCTCCACCGGCTATCAGGCATTGCTCATGGGCAGAAAGCACATAGGCGTTGAACTGAAAGGCAGTTATTTCAATCTGGCGGTAGAGAACCTGAAAGCGGCTGAATTTAACGCCGCACAGAAGTCCGAAAAAATAAGCCTGTTTGACTGAGGTGGACGGAATGAATCCAACCTATCTTGAATTCAGTGAAAAGCTCCGGCTCCTGCGCGAGTCGAAGAACATGACGCAGGAACAGCTTGCAGACAAAGCGGGGATAAGCCGGAGAGAGGTAGTCAACCTTGAAAACGGCGTTAACCTGCCGAAGATGCAGACGGCTGATCTGATTGCTGCGGCGCTTGGTGTACCGTTGGATGAGCTGTCTACCATCATCAGGAAAGGCGACTGAAAGGAAAAAAATCATGGCTGAGAGAAAAAGGCAAAGGGTTGTAGTGCGCGGTGTTGACTGGTACTGCAACGTATACGCGACTCACCTTGTACGGGAAGCGGAGGACGGCATCATCTACGTCTATGACGGTGAAGAGCTGGTAGGCGTTTTTGATATAGGCGGCTTTATGTGCATGTATATGAGCGAACAGAACATAAAAGAGCAGAACAAAACAGAGCCGAACCGGACAGAGCCAAACAGGGCAGAGCAGAGCGGGAAGGATGGAGCCAATGAGCGCTGAAGACTGGAATGCAAAGCAGACAAGAAAGAAGTCCTGCTGTGTCGGCTGCGGGCCGCCGGACAGGCACCCCGGATGCCATGCAACGTGCGAAAAGAAAAAGGCGTATGACGAAGAGCTGTCCAAGATGCGAGAATATCTGCGGAAGAACTATGTTTTGGAAGACTATCAGCATGACACTATGGAAAAGCTCTATCCGGGAAGGAGGCGGGAGCGTTGAGCGGTTCATCTGAAGAATTGCAGGAAGAGGCAACAGCACAGAATTATTCCGATGCTGTGCAGGAAGCTGCATTTTACAAGAAACAGACAAAATCCTATCAGCAGGAATGTGAAGCGTATCAGGAGCTGATAAAGAAGCTGAAGCAGGAGTATGAAACCATCAATGTGTCTCTGAATTACAGGGCGCTGATCGCCAAACAGGCGGCGGATGAACTGTACAAACGCAATCTGCAGCTTACAGCATGTATAAACAGCATAGCAAAGGTTCTGAATTTTGAGAATACAAGCAGTGCCATAAAAACCGAACTGATTGAAAAATTAGTAAGAAAGGAAGTTGATAATAATGGACGCGCAGAAGACCCATTGGAAAAAAGTGGTAAGCAATCCGAACTATCTCGGCGAAGCTGATTTCACACCCGGAGAAGAAAAGGTTCTCACAATTGATACCGTTGTGATGAAAGAAAAAGTGGTGACAAAAGAAAATCCAAAAGGCGAAGATAAATGCGTAATTCATTGGAAAGAGCCAAATGTTAAGCCTCTTATATTGAACAAAGCGAAATCTAAAGCAATAGCCAAAGTTTGCGGTTCTGATTACATCGAAGACTGGCCGGGAGTAAAAGTGCAAGTCTACATTGAACAGAATGTAAAAGCGTTTGGTGAGCTTGTCAATGCTGCGAGGATAAGACCTTTCAAGCCGAAGATTAGCGCTGAAACCGCTCCAAAAGAACCCGCCCTTATATGCGAACTGTGCGGCAAGGAAATCACACCGGCACACGGCATGGATGCAAAGAAGCTTGCAGAGTACACCTTTGCAAAGTACAACAAGCAGATCTGCGCTGAATGCGCAACCGATCTGAGCAAGGTACAGAGCGGTGGCGAGAAGTAAGACTGCAAAGCTGCCGAAACTGACGGCAAACAACTATTACTCGCAGGAAAGCAACATTGCCTATTGGTCAGCATCGCAGGTTAAGGCATTTCTGAAATGCCCTGCCTGCGCAATGGCTGAACTGAAAGGGGAGTACAAGAGACCGGACAGTATGGCGCTGCTTGTAGGCAACTACATTGACAGCTATTTTGAAGGCCCGAAGCATTTCAAGGCGTACTGCGAGAGATACCACTCACAGCTGTTCAAAAAGGACGGTAAGCCGTATTCAGACATTGTCAAGGCAAACGAGATGATAAACAGGGCGGTGGATGATGACCTGTTCCGTGAGTATATGCGCGGCTTAAAGCAGACCATTGTCACCGGCAGCATTGCGGGCATCCCGTTCAAGTGCAAGCTGGATGTGTTCAGAAAAGGGGAGCGCATTGTAGACCTGAAAACTGTAAAGGACTTTGAGCCTTTATACGTTAAGGGGCAGGGCAGGCTGCATCCGATTGATTACTGGGAGTGGCCGCTGCAGATGGCGATATATCAGGAACTTGTCTGTCAGAAATACGGCGTAAGGCTGCCTGTTTATCTTGCAATCATAACAAAGCAGGATTCCCCGGATGTGGAGATCATCGAGATACCGCAGGAAAAGCTTGATGCTGAAATGGAATTCCTGAAAGAGAAGATACCGTACTTTGATGCAATCAAACAGGGCATCATCGAGCCGGACAGATGCGAGGACTGCGCTTATTGCCGGTCAACACATAAGCTTATTAAACCAATAGATTATATGGAATTTACGTTAGGAGAGTAAAAAGAATGGCAAAAGAAGGATATGAATACTGCATGGTAGACGGCAAGATTTACGTAGGTGACGAAGGTTCGATTCATCCAAAGATTGAGGTCAAACTTAGCAAGGAAGAAACGGAGCTTGACCGGCAGATCGAAGCAAAGCGCAAGGAACTGTGTGACCTCATGGATGAGAAGCGCAAAGCCTATTATGCCTCAAAGGAAGAGAAAAAAGCAAAGGAAGAGAAGGCCAAAGAAGAGGAACTTGAAGAACGATTCAAGGTTAATGCTGAGTTATGGTTCAAGCTGTATCAGGCTTTTATGTCTGCCGGCTTCCAGAGCAATCAGGCATTTAAGCTATGTACCGGATGTATTCAGCTGAGTGCGCTGCACATGTGGAGGATGAAGAATGAACCATGTTGATCTTTGCGGTCGTGTAGTAAGAGACCCGGAAATGAAGGTCACAAACACCGGGATTGAGTTTTGCACCTTCTGTGTGGCTACTGACAATTACGCCGGGAAAGGAAAGGAAAGAACTGCTGAATTTCACGATGTCGTTGCCTGGAAACAGACGGCTGTGTTTATCAGCAAGTATTTCCATAAAGGAGATGGCATAGTCCTTTCCGGCCATATCCACTACAACACTTATGAAGATAAGGAAACGGGAAAAAAGATAAAGTCTGCCAATATCGAGGTAGACAATGTTGAATTTCCTCCGGTCAGAAAATCAGAAAGCAGCTCTGAACAGCCTGCGGCATCTGCATCCTTTGAAGAACTGCCGGATGAAGGTCAGCTTCCGTTCTGAGTATGGTAATTCAGATTGACAGCCGGGAAAAGGCGAAAGCAATAGAGAAGATCATCACAGAATTTGACCGGCAAGGCGTTAAGCATATCAGCAGTAAGCTCCCGTTTGGTGACTATATGAACATGGATAATCCGAAATTGTACATTGACAGAAAACAGTCACTATCGGAAATATGCGTCAATGTAGTACAGCAGCGTGAAAGATTTGTACGGGAGCTGAAGCTCTGCAATGACTGCGGATGCCACATGATCATTCTCTGTGAGCATGGCGGGAAAATCAGGACATTGCAGGATGTCATGGAATGGAAAAACCCAAGGCTGAAAGTATCG
>JAZLIL010000063.1:0-17265 GCA_045617405.1 Lachnospiraceae bacterium
ACGACATGGCTACGATCCGACTTCTCGAAATCCTTTTCCTGTACGGCCTTCAGAATAGTCTTCGGGTCGATTGTTCCGTTTGATTTGAAAATTCCCGGTGTGGTTCCCTGAACACACACTTCCTTTATTGCAGCCTTCAGATTGTGGAAGTCGTTCTCATAAAGGAACACGTTGAAGACCGACATGTCCTCTACAAGCTCTTCCATCATTGCCCATGTCTTCTCACGCTCTGCGGTAAGCAGCTCTTCTGCCGTCCTGCCGTCGCATGCCCAGCCCTTGTCCGAGAGAAGCTTTATACAATCCTCATAGGTTCTGCATGACATAAGCTGATCGATGGTCTGCTTGTTGAATAAAGAAAGCTCTTTGGTACGTATACGCGCGACCGCATAAATGAATTGATTATCGGCCATGGTAAACCCCTTTCTTTATTCAAACAGTAAAGCACGAATCTTGTCTGTCAGATCTTCCTTATTGGAAGCAAACAGTGATTCGAAGGAACAGTTTTCTTCAATGTCTCCGAATACAAGGATAAAGCCGCCGTCAATGGCTCTTGTCTCCTTAGAGACTGTTGAACCGCCAAGTTTGGACTCGAAGCCTGCGGGAATCCTCTTAACATCCTTTTCGTTAAAGATGATTTCTGCCTTCTTTCCCTCCGTGTAGCGGGCGATCATCTTCCCGATGATCTCAAAATACTCATTGTCGGGAAGCTCGAGAAGTGACTTCTTTGCATCCTCGAGAATCTCACCGATTATCTGCTGCTTTGCTTCAAGAATGGCTTTCTTCCTGTAGAGAGCAGCTGCAGATTCTCCACGACTGACAACGAGCTTAAGCTCTGCCTCAGCCTGTGCCTTTAATGCTTCGCGGGAAGCCTCTGCCTCAGCGTTAGCCTTTGCAGTGACCGACTCGGCCTGAGCCTTACCTTCCGCAATAATAGCGTCTGCAGAGGCCATGGCGTCGTGTTTGATCTGTTCTATTATTTTATCAAGTCCGGTCATATCTTTCCTCCGCTCTGGTTATTGGTTAGTGTCGGGTTTCAAATCTAGAAATTAAGACCTGCGATACCAACAACTCCGAGGATGGAGATAAGTAATGCAAGGATTGCGTAAGTCTCAACCATTGCAGCAAAGATCATTGCCTTTGAGAACTGCTCGGGCTTCTTTGAAACTACTGCGATTGCAGAAACGGAAACCTTTGCCTGATGAAGAGCTGAGAAGTAACCTACAACTGCCATGGGGAGACATGCTCCGAAGTATGCAAGACCCTTTGCAAGAGTGATTGTCTGATCTCCACCGCCGATAACGCCGATGTTAAGCAGTGTCATGAACGCAATAATAAGACCGTAGATACCCTGTGTACCGGGAAGAAGCTGAAGGATAAGAACCTTACTGAACTTTGAGGGATCCTCTGTGATAACGCCTGCTGCGGCCATACCACCCATTCCTACGCCTTTTGCCGAACCCATTCCTGCGAAAAGAGCTGCTGCTGCAGCACCAAGAATTGCAAAAACAATACCCATCTGTGACATATAAATCCTCCATTCTTGGCAGGGATCCTGTCCTCTGCCCATTTAGTTTTAATTTGCTTTTTCTGTAATCTTGAAAAACTGAGTCTTCGCACTGAAGGGATCAAACATGCGACCGCCTCCGTCATAAAACTTACCGAAGAACTCTACATACTGCAGACGATTGGTGTGAACGTAAGCACCAAGGATGTTGATTGCAAAGTTGAGCAGATGTCCAACAATGAATACAAGCGCAAATGCTATCGGGTTACCTATCATCGAGCCCATCTTGTTTACAACGTTGGCAATGATACCTGTTGCAAGGCCGAGGGCAAGCAGTCTTGAATATGATAAAATATCGCCAAGATACGAGGTCATACCGTAGAGACCGTACGCACCCTTTAAGAGACGCTTGAACCAGTTCTTTGATTCCCTTCCGGCTGTGAAAAGAATTCCCACGCCGCAGATTCCTGCAATTACGAGACAGACGGTTCCTGCTGTTGACGGAAGGGTAAAGGAAATGCTGAGCATCGATGTAAACATCTCTGTAGAAAGCATAAAGCCGATGAGGCCTCCCACAAGACCGATCCAGAAAAGACCGTCATACACACCCTCAAGCGGGCATCCAAGCTTACAGGACTGCACGAACTTGAGTGCAAGACCGGTAAACAGATGGATAATACCAAGTGCCATTGCAAACACGAGCATTCTCATGGGCTCATCGTTCGGCGAAAACCACAGAGGCGGAAGTGTCGTCGTACTGTTAAAGAATGTACTTGCAATGGTTCCCACCGCATCTCCGAAGAAGCTTCCGAAGAGGAACCCCCAGAACGTTGTGGAAATACCGCAGAACAGGAACATCTTCATAAATTGCTTCATGCTCTTGTCAAGCTTCTTTCCGACTATAAGAATCAGGCCGCATGCAATCACAAGGATAAGACCGTAACCGGCGTCGGAAAACATAATGCCGAAGAGCACGTAGTAGAATAATGACATCGGGAAGGTAGGGTCCATCTCGCCACGTCCGGGAGGTGCAAAGCCCTCCGTTACACTTTCAAGAGGCGAAGCGAAACCATTATTGTTGAAAATAACGGGAACCTCTTCCTTTGGATCGGGATCGTAAACATCGATCTCGACTGTAAAGCTTTCATTAAGTAGTTTTGTTAATGTCTCCACGTTCTTTGCTGCGACAAATCCTGTAAGGAAGAACACATGCTCGGACTGGAGAAGGTGGTTGATTACGTTGTACTTTTCTGCACGCATTGTGTCGTAATCAACGTAGAAGCGGAGCATTTCGCGTTTGCTCTTTAATGCCCTGATGGAATCTTCCGTCTTGCTGATCTCTTCCGAAAGCTTTGAAAGCTGCTTTTCATATTCCGCCTTCTGCTCCGAAGGAGGAAGGGGCGAAGAGATTGCAGGTCTTGCGAAACCATTTGCACGCAGTACGTCAAATGCAGAATCTGCGATTGACTTCTCTGCCAGTATGAATACGCATGTGGAGTCGGTCAGAGTGCTGATCACGTAGACATCTACGGGACCCTGCTCTGCGAGGAGCAGTGCGACAGCTTCCTCTGTCCATGCACCGGGTAAAGTACCGACAAACGCCGATGTCGACTTCGTGCCTGTGAAGGAAAGAGCCACATCAAGTCCCTCCCAGGGGGAAAGAGCTTCGATTGAAGCCTGAATCTTCAGCTGCTCAGCCTTGCACTCGGCAATGTTCTTTGTGTAATTAACAAGCATCTTTGCGTAATTGTACGCAAGCTCATGCTTGGAATCGAAAGCATTGTACCTGTCTGCAGGGATTTCTTTCCTGCCGCCGAGGAAGGACTGCACCAGTGAAGTCTTCTCAGGCGCATAAGTGTCGAGGATTTCCAGAGCCTGACTTGCAATCTGTGCGTGCCTGGAGAGACGCTGGGCCGACTCTGAGGTATCAGCTTTTGTAAAAACCGAATCCTCTTCCATGACATCCGTAATCTCTACTACGCCCTGACGCTGGAGAAGCTCAAGAATCATCTTGCGTTCACTCTTTAATGCGCAAATACTGATTCGCTTCATGGGTAATACCGCCATAAACAAAACACCTCCTTTACTGTAGATTTTTAGTACTCAAATTCTCAAATCAGCTCATCTTTGATAAGCTGTATTGCTGCTGCCTTCTTGGCTGCAGCTTTCTTCTTGAGGTCTTCTGTCTGTGCGTCGGCCTCTTTCTTTGCCTCTGCAAGGATCGCCTCGTTCTTCTGCTGTGCATCCTTAAGAGATGCTTCCTTTTCGGCCGAGATGGTCCTGCGTGTCTCTTCCTGAAGCGCAGCCGCCTGCTTTTGTGCTTTCAGAACGAATTCATCGCTCTTGGCATGGGCTTCTCTGATAAGATTTGCGCTGTCCTGCTCTGCCTGACGTACAGCATTGATAGTGTCCTGTACCATCTTGTACCTCCATAAGTTTCTATGCCGTTCATGGCTTATACTAATGAAATAGGCATGCGTGCCGGAAAAGTTCACAATCCGACTACAATATTATATATGAAAAGAGAACGGGATTCAAGAGTTTGCAAAAAATATTTACGAAAAATACACTTTTTGTTAATCGCATTGCAAAAAAGCGAATCGATTCAGTTTTTCGCAGACGCACAATGTAACTTGACGATTTTGCACAAGACTTGCTCTGCTTTTTTGTATCATTCTGACGAACGGTAACCGGATATTTACCGGCGTTCATGTTTTCCCGTAACACAAGAGCCTTAAGCGGCTTTTTTCACAGGGCCGCTTAAGGCTCTTAGTTATTCTCTGTCTTATTACATCGCTGCTGTGGTCTGGTCAATGCTATTCGCAATCCGCTTCGCTGCTTTCATATAAAAGCGGCACTTCGTGCCTTACGAGGTACGGAGCTTTTTACCCCGCCCCTCGTACAAGAGCACCTACTGCCTTAAGGGCGTGGATTTTCCTGTACTTTTATAAACTCAAAAATGATGGCATCATTGGTTCTTGCCAGCTCATCAGCATCGTCATCATCACGTACTGTCCAGACAAAGGTCATTGCGCCAAGAAATCTGGTCAGCCTGTGCGTTATTCCGAAGCAGTACTTCTTGTAGGAAATGAAGTGCGGGCGGGCAATGACGTTTGACAAAAGCGAAGAAATCATAAATCGGATGATAAATGTCACGTCGCCTCTGCCAAGGGTATTGCAGGGTCCCGTGAGCTGTCCGCGAAGAATTTCCGGATGATTCTTTCTGAACCAGCATACGATACGGGGATCAAAACTCTCAATACAGAAGTTCCCCTTGTAGTCCTTCATAAACTCCCAGGCCGCCCTGCAAAGATTGTTGTAATTGCTCGTCGGCTTGAGTTCGATAAGGAGAGGAACTCTGCCGTCAACCATCTCGAGAAAATCCTTGAAGAGGGGGACTCTCTCATCGCTTCCGCAAAGGCGAAGCTCACTGATTTCGTCAAAGCTCATCTTCTCGATGGTGTTGGAAACACCGCAGACTCTGTCCGTGGTCATATCGTGGAAAATAACGACCTCGCCGCTTGCGGCAAGCTGGATATCAAGTTCGATTCCATAACCTGCTTCTGCCGCAAGTCTGAATGCGGTCATCGAATTCTCGGGAACGCTCATATCCTTCGTATGAAGACCGCGATGTGCGAAGCTGGCATTTTTGAAGACCTTTCGCATCTTAGCGCACCCCGAACCGGGATACAGCATTATCACTGTTGTAATGAGAAGAACCGCAATTACCGTTAGCACAATGTAAAGTCCGAGCAAAATAACCGCCTCCTGTTAAATGTTACGCCTCAAGCTTCATGTCGCCGTCTTTAATGATGTTGAGCTTGCGCATCCCCTCGGAAACAACAAGGGAAACAACTGCGGGAAGAATGAATTCCATTGCGAGAATAATAAGAATTGAAACAAGCGGTCCGCGAAGCGGTGCCATCTCCTGATATGTCATGAGCGGTCCGATGAGTCCCGAGGTTCCCATTCCGGCGCCAACGGCATTACAGCGAAGATCAAGGAGCGCTGTTGCGAGAGGACCGCAGGCAGCACTTGATATGATTGCGGGAAGCCATATCAAAGGATGCCTGACAATGTTGGGCATCTGGAGCATGCTTGTTCCAAGACCCTGGGCGAGAAGACCTCCGAGCTTGTTTTCCCTGTAGCTTGAAACGGCGAAGCCGACCATATTGCAGCAGCAGCCGACTACTGCGGCACCGGCAGCGATTCCGGAAAGGCCGAGAGATACTCCGATTGCTGCAGAGCTGATCGGAAGTGTAAGGCAAACCCCCATGATTACTGAAACGACAATGCCCATAAGAATCGGAGCCTGTTCAGTACCCCAGTTGACGATTCCTCCGAGCCATTTCATAAAGGAAGAGATGGGCGGGCCGACAAACAGACCTGCAAGGCATCCCGTAAGAATTGTTACAAGAGGTGTGAGCAGAATGTCGAGCCTTGTCTTCTTTGAAACGAGACCGCCGACGGCAATTCCCACAAATGCGCCGACAAACGCCCCAAGCGGTTCGCCCGGACCCGAGAGAAGAAGTGCTCCCGCCTCGGTAAGAACAGCACCGGTCAGGATTTTCGATGCAAAGGCACCGGACATTCCGGCAATAAGAGCAGATGCCGCAACAAGTGTGTCGGCGTTAAGCTTGATTGCAACGCCGCATGCAATACCGGCCCCCGTAAGACCCGATGCCACTTTCCCGATAGTGTAAATACACGATCCTGCGGTTCCCGGGATAACAGAGGCAACCTGAGTGATTATGGTCCCTATGATCAGGGTACCAAACAGACCGAGTGCCATTCCTCCGAGGCCGTCAATGAAGATCATGTTCAGAATCTTCTTTATCTTGTCCATTAATATCCTCCCTTTTGTGCCGTCACACAATGGTCACATAGTATGTATATTGTTAATTTATGTGCCGAACCTACCCCCATACTTTAGCACATTAATCTTTTGAAACTGAGTTTATTCACCTTTTGTTCTTTTGTCAAGATAATAGTTCTTCGCGAAATCACTTTATGCAGTCTTTGCAGGGAGTGCCGGCGTCGAGCATTTTTCTTGAAAATTGCAAAGAATTGTAGTACACTTAGCGCGCGGAATCCAAATGAGTACGGGAAACTCTTTTCCCGCTTCACACCTGTAAAGGAGGATATTTATATGTACCGGTATAAGACAAGCGGAACCTGCTCTCAGGCTATCGCTTTTGATGTTAAAGAAGAAAACGGAAAGAAGCTCGTAACAAATGTCAATTTTGTCGGCGGCTGCTCAGGAAACACGCAGGGCGTGGCAAAGCTTGTTGAAGGCATGGAAGTAAGCGAAGTCATTGCAAAACTTCAGGGCATCCGCTGCGGCTTCAAGAGCACTTCATGTCCCGATCAGCTTGCAAAGGCACTTTCACAGATCTGAAGCGGAGAAGAATATGAAAAGAATCGTACTTACGGGCGGCGGCACAGCAGGTCATGTTACGCCGAACATCGCCCTCATCGCGAAACTGAGAGAACTTGATTATGACATCCATTACATCGGTTCCATCGATGGAATAGAAAAGGAGCTTGTTCAAAAGGAAGGAATTCCCTACTACGGAATTGCGAGCGGAAAGCTTCGCCGTTACCACAGCTGGAAGAATTTTTCCGATCCGATTCGTGTTCTGAAAGGTCTCACGGAGGCCGTTCGAATCCTGAAAAGACTGAAGCCGGATGTTATTTTCTCCAAGGGAGGCTTTGTAGCCGTCCCTGTTGTGATTGCCGCACGTGACCTCAAGATCCCGACAATCATCCATGAATCGGACATGACGCCCGGTCTTGCAAACAAGCTGTGCATTCCTTCCGCGAAGAAGGTCTGCTGTAATTTTGAGGAGACGCTTGCTCTTCTTCCCGCCAGCAAGGCTGTTCTCACGGGAACGCCCTTAAGACATGAGCTGTACGAAGGTGACAGGGCGAAAGGTCTCGAGTACTGCGGCTTTAACGATAAAAAGCCTGTCATCATGGTCGTAGGCGGAAGCACGGGCGCAAAGGCAGTTAACGATGCCGTCAGGGATCTGCTTCCCACGCTTCTGCTCAAATATCAGGTTGCTCACATCTGCGGAAAAGGAAAAACCGACCCGGAATTTGACGGGCGCGAGGGATACCGCCAGTTCGAGTACGTTTCAGGCGAGCTCAAGCACCTTTTTGCCGCTTCCGACATCGTCGTTTCGCGTGCGGGAGCCAATGCTGTAAGCGAACTCCTTGCGCTTAAGAAGCCGAACCTTCTGATTCCGCTCGGCGCCAATGCGAGCCGCGGCGACCAGATTCTTAATGCCGAGAGCTTTGAATCCCGCGGGTACAGCATGGTACTTCGCGAGCAGGACATCACAAACTCTACCCTGCTCGACTCAATCAACACTCTCTACGAAAAGAGGGACACCTACATTGAAAACATGAGTAAGGCGTCCCAGACCGATTCCGTCAATATTATTACAAAACTGATAGAAGAGGCGGCAAAGTAGCCGCCTCTGATTCATTCGTTTTACAATTCGTCTGCAATTTTCTTTGCATACTCTGCTGCCTCGCCGTCAGCATAGCTTAATGTCTTCCACGGAACTTCGATGCCCTTTCCGGCGTATCTCGGAATCAGGTGGAAATGAAGATGCGGTACCGACTGCCATGCAGCCTCTCCGTTATTCTGAAGCACGTTGATGCCATCGCACTTAAGTGCTTTCTTCATCGCATTTGCAACCTTTGATACTACATACAGTGCATGCGCGGAAACCTCAGGTGTGATTTCAAGAATATCCTTCATGTGTTCCTTCGGGATTACAAGGGCATGTCCCTTCTCTGCGGGCGCAATGTCAAGGATTACCCTGAAAAGCTCATCCTCGTAAACGGTTGCCGACCCGATTTCACCATTGGCAATCTTACAGAAAATACAATTATCGTCTTTCATAGCTCCTCCTTTTTCTGACAATCTGTCTGTTACTAATTATGTGCCTTTCGGCCCCGGCATGCAACCTGAAAAATCAAATCCGTAAGCAAACAAACTTCAAGTTGATTTCTCGCCCGCGAGATGCCATAATGTCAGCGAAAACAGACTTTCTGCATTTCTTCGTTACGGGGCTTAATATGAAATACTTCGATGAAACAGATCTTAGAAAAACGATTCCCACACGTGAACGTGACTGTCACAAGGGCACGTTCGGATACACTGCACTTATCGGCGGCTCGACACGTTACAGCGGTGCCATCAGACTCGCCTACCTTGCAAACGCCGCAATGCGCTCCGGTGCGGGCGTGGTTAAGGTCGCCGCACCCTGCGGCATAGTCGGTGCAATTTCCGCCCATATCCTTGAGAGCACCATCTTCCCGCTCTCAGAGAAGATTGAAGGAAACGACCATCTTATCAGATTTGTTCAATCCGAAATCGACGAACTCATCGGAAATGTCAAAACCGTTACAGTCGGAATGGGAATAGGTCTTGGCTCGGACACGGAAAAGCTTCTTGAATACCTTCTTGCAAATTACCGCGGGCAGCTTATCATCGATGCCGACGCCCTCACTATTCTTTCGGGAATGGACAAAGCCCTTCTTCGCTCTTCATATAAAAAGCCCGTCCTCACTCCGCACATGGGAGAATTTTCGCGCCTTCTCGGTGTAAACAACCCCGCACAGCGCATTGAAAACGCACGGAACTACGCAAGAGACACAAATACCATCCTTCTCCTGAAAGGACCCACCACAGTCATCACCGACGGTGCAGAGACGATTCTCGTCGAGGCCGGATGCCCGGGCATGGCAACGGCCGGTAGCGGAGATGTTCTCTCGGGAATCCTTTCGGCGCTCTGCGCCTACTGCACTGACACGCTGTCGGCTGTCGCTGCGAGTGCCTACATAAACGGAAAGGCCGGCGAAGCCGCCCAGAAAGAGGTCGGCCCCACAAGCCTTATTGCAAGCGATACCGTTTCTAAAATACCTGAAATCCTTTATGAAGGCTATCCTCTGTAGTCGCCCATCATTTTGCCAAACACAGTCTCAGCGGCCTTCGCACTTGTGTCGTTGAGAGCGTCTTCACAGCCGAGAACCTTCAGGGTTGTCGTGGCAAGAACACGGACTCCGAGCTGCTTTGTGTTAAATCTGCTCGCTGCAAACAGAAGTGAATGGGCAATGTTTCTGCCAAGGAACGTTCCGAGCTCCGTCATTCCCTGGAATCCCTGCGACTTTGTGAAGAATGTCTGACCGTCTCCGTCGCTCTCAATTGCTTTTTCGCTGAATCCCACACTCAAAAGCAGTTCCTTCTGTTTTCTCACCGCCTCCGGAATGTCAAATGAATTTCTTATGACAACCTCTTCATGGATTGCCGACCTGACGAAATTGATAAAGGCGACTGCAGTATCCATAATAACATCCGCCGCATCACCAAATGCAGATTCCGCAACGTCTCCCAAAAGACCTGCCGTTCCCGCAATAATCTCGTCAACACCGCGGTCTGCCGCAAATCCCGAGCCCTGCCCGACCTGTGCTTTCAGCTTGTCCCAGGCCTGCATAAAGAGGGCCGTCATCTGCGCGTTGCTCGCGTCCAGGCGGCTTTCGAGCTGCTTCTTTCTTTCTTCATCGGAAGCCTCCAGCTTCTTTGATTTAATCGCTGAATCAACAAGCATTGCCTCATGACAGACAGCCGCAACGATATCTTTTATGTCAGAGATCATGCCCGCCTTATCACTGATCTTCTTAACTTCCGATGCCGCTGATGCAACTGCCCCGACCTTCTTACCGACACTTTCAACAATTGCGCTGCTGATCTGATCTTCATTGGCATATGTGTTAATCTGATCCACAATATCGGCGCCCTCATCAAAACGTCCGAGAGCTTTTTCGACCAGACCGGGTTTACCTTCTTCTTCCTCTTCGTCTCCTCCGAAGACACCAAGACTGTTGACCGCATTGGTTGCCTCCCTTGGAAGAAGCGTTCTGACAAGCAGCTTTGCCGTGTCGGGAACCATATCGAAAAGCTCCTCCGCCGCGAATCGGGCCGCAAATCTCGTAAGCCTGTTTCCGGCACTGTGAAGATTCTTTCGGAGGAAATCAGTTCCAACCTCAAACTCACCTTCTTCGTCGCCTGCGAACGATGCAAGAAGCTTCTGCCCCTCCGCCATGGTTCTCTCACTTCTGGCTCTTGTCACGAACTGAACGCCTCGTTGTATCAGCTTCCAGTCTACTGCTGTCCTGCGCTCGCGATTTAATAAAAATGCCTGATGCGTAGCGGCTCCGTCAACCTCTTCCTTATCGTAGTCGCGCGAATCATCGTACTGACAGGAGATTGCTCCGTAAAATGCCTTTTCAAAATCTGCCTCCGTAAGTCCTGACATCGATCCCGTCTCTACAAATTCATCGACAAGCACTGCTCTTGCGGCCGGATTAACGTAGTCTCTCTCAGCCTGACCGAGCCGGTTCGCCATAATGTTCTTCTTGGAGATATCAAGAACATCACGACGTGCGATGGCTCTTATGAACAATTCTTTTTCGTTATCGGAAAGCGCCAGATACCCGGCAAAGATTGCGGGTTCACCATCAATCTCCGCCTGCTGCTTAAGAAATCTTTCAAAAGACGCCTCCGACAACTCGAAGGTTCCTGCTTTCTTCTCCGCCTCCATTCTGTCAAGCTCACGTGTCGCAGGCGCAATCGCGCTCTTCCTGATATACTCGGGTGTTACGGATGCCCTGACAACATCAAAGCGCTTTGCCTCTGCCAAAAGCTCCTTCGCGAACTTCGCCGCCTCTTTAAGGAGTGCCTTGTCAATACGTTCCTTCCTCTTTACCACACTTCCTTCAAGGCTGAAATGCTGCGAATCGACGTCATCCCTTACCTGACAGGTAAGAAGCTGTGCCAAAGCGGCACGAACCGCCGCTTCCTCTCCGAGATCTCCGACAAGCTTTGAAAGATAACCGCTTCCTGCTGCCGCAAGCATCTTCGCTCTGCCGTCTTCATTGACACGTTTGAACGTCCCGCCGTCCTTCCTTGTAGTCCACCAGCCGTCCTGTGTGGAGTAATCAAGTATAGTCCGGTCCTGAAGAACAAGGACGAGAAGACGCATGTTCTCTTCATCGGGGTCAATATCCTTATCTATGCCCCTGACGTAGTCGGAGAAATCCTTTAAACCCGAAACAGCCTGCTCTTTTTCACCAAGAGTGATTCTCTGGCGCCCAAGCATCTCTTCGGGACTGCCTCCGAGGAATTGCAGGTCCGGCTCTACCGCAGCGTCGCGAAGCTTTCTGATACCCTCGACAAAATCCACCGCCATTTTTGCGAGATCGGTGTCAATCTCTGTACCTCCCGCCTTTCTAAGCTTTCTGAGGTTCATCATGGCAAGAGAGTAGTCTGCACTTACGGAAAGCTCACCGCCGTCAACAAATGACGCAATCGCCTTTCCGAGCTTTGTCATCTTTATCCTGCTTAAGGCGTCATCAAGCATTACCGCCTTTACGGGATCTGCCTGTCCCGTAGCTGTCTTGTCCGTTTTTTCTTTGCCAAGCAATTTAGGGAAACCAAGTGCCACTGCAAAAAGCCGGATATCGTCCGTATTGAACTTTTTTATCTCCTCAGCCGGCTTCTTTTTGCCAAGTTCGCGCGCGATTGTACTCATGAACCGATCTCTGTCAAAGACAGCATAGCTTGTCACTTCGCTTTCAGTCAGGGAATCGCTTCCCATACCTTCGAGAAGAGAACGTGAGTCCATAATATACCTGCGAAAGTCAGAGCTTTCAAGGTCCTCTCTGACTCTTAGCGCAAGTTTTTCTTCACTAAACTCCTCTCCGTCGTCGAATTTTCCGGTAAAGAGCTGCGCATACCAGATGTCCTTAAGACCTGCAAGAAGGCGCTTCCTGTCAAGTTCACGCTGCTCCTCGGACTGCCCTGCCTCCTCCGTTTCTTTGGCAAAAACCTCATCCGAGAGCTTCTCAAAGACTCCTTCTGCCGCAATGGCTCTTTCAAAATAACCGGTGAGCTCTTCATATCTTTTCTTATACTCTTCGGGACTAAGCGAATACATCGCCGCCGTCATCTCGCGAATCGCATCAACAGCCTCAAGATGAAGCAGGGGATAAGAAAGTGTCTTTGCTTCAAGGACAGCAATCTTTCTCTTTTCTTCGCCGGCGTCAGGCTTCTTCTTAAGCTGCTTCTCATCTTTAAGAAATGCTATGGCCTCCTCGCGGCGCCTGTGGTTTTTGTCTGCAATCTCTCTTCCCTTTTGTTTCCTTTCCTCGGCCAAAAGCCAAACAGCCCTCTTCTCCTCAAAGAAATCCTTTGCCCTGATTGTGTCTGAAACAGTCTCACGATCCTCCTCGAGAAGTCTTCCGGCTGCCTCCTCAAGCTTCGCAACAAATGCTTCCTTCACTCCCTTTCCGGAAGTGTCCGTGATCATCAGATGCTTTGTAAAAAGCTCAAAGGACACTCTGAGTGCCTCCCTGTTTGCCTTCAGCTCTTCCTCCGTCACCTCTCCCTGTCCGGGGGAATAAAGTGCTTCGGCCCTCTCTTTTGCCTTTTTGGCAACAAGCCTCTCGAAAACCTCATCACGAAGAGGAACATTTCTGTCATACAGCTCCTTTGTTCCTTCTGCCAGGCTCCTGAGCTTTTTGCTGTCCGTCAGTTCCTGAAGAGTCTCTGCCCTTGCAATGATCAGATCATGATTCTTCTTCACGAATTCCTGCCACTGCAGCGTTTCCCTGCCCTTCTTTGAAACATCGCCCTTCTGAAGATCGGTCATAACCTCGGCAAGCGACTTCTTAGAGCCAAGCCGGGCATTGCAGATTTCCGAATAGTCGCTTCTGACCTTCTCCTCAAGCTCCGCATCGGAATACTCGTTTTCCTCATACTCCCTGAAATGGTTGACAAGAATCTCGTCCACCACATCGGCGGGAAGGGCAGCGCAATACCTGTCCATAAACCTTGATGCATGAAGCACTCTCGTCTTCATCTTTCCGACAAGCTCAAGAAACGCCCCGTCATCGTAGATTGAAACCGTATTGTAAAACCGGTCGTCACTCATGAGGTAGGGAACAAACTTCTCAAAGGTTTTCCCGCCAAGCCTCGAAAGCTCGGCAATTCTTGCAGTCTGTCTCTCAATCACTTTGAGGGCCTCCGGACTCGCCGTCTTCCCTTCTGCCGCTGCGATTGCTTTCTCAAGCTCTGCCGCAAACTGCTCATCTGTAATCGAAGCGTCCATCATCGTCTTCTGCAGATTTGCATAGAGTCTCCTCATAAACAGGGGAAGCTTAGTGTACTTCTTCTGCGAAACGAACTTCATTATCCTCCTGTAGAAGATAAGCTGCCTTCTGACCGAAAGCTGTCTGTCGGCCGAAAGCCTTTCCTTGTAAACATCGTTTCTTTCTTCCTGAATGTCGCTGTAGTGCCTGTCCTTTGCGGCAAGAAGAACCTCCTCTTCGCCCATGGGAAGTTCAAAGGAACAGTTTTTAATATCCTTTTCGAGATTTGAAATCTTTTCCTTTTTTGTCTTTACATCGTCTGCTTTCTTCTGCCTTTCCTGCTCTGCTTCGACAAGACTGCCCGCAAGACCTTCTCTGATTTCGTCCTCTGTCTTTTTGCCAAGACTAAGATCCTCAAGGTACGTTATCCAGACATTGACTCCTGCAACACTGCTTCTCATGCAGCGCGTCTTAATGTCTCTTGACGTTGAAAACCGTTCGGTCCTTCTATCCGCCCGCGCTTCATCGTCTACAAACAGGCTCTTAAACGTCCGGCTCTTCTTCCGGTCAGCAAGGCTGTAGACAGCCCTCTTCGGGGCATAATTCTCCCCGTAGTATTCGACTTCTCTTCTGATTTCTTTGAATTCTTCCTCCGCGGAAAGCTTTTCTTCCTCCTTTGATGCTTCCCTGCTGACAAGCCCGGGATCTCCGAGAACTGCAAACGGTGCAACCGCAGCTCTAATCCTTTCAAAACTATAGCCGTTAATCCTTCCGAAGGCCGGCATCGACCTTATGAGATTCTCCTTTATCTCGGAAACGAGCGCCGCGAACTGAGGATGTGCAAGTTTATTAATCTGTTCGTCTGTTTTCGCTTTGTATCCTAGCGAAGCAAAAGCTCCCTCGTGAACCTTCTCCATGATTGCCTCACCGATTCTTTCGGCATAGGGAAGATAGAGCTCCGTCCCGCAGCCTCCCGCGCGAAGGAGTTCCGTGCTCTTAAGCTTCCTGACTCCCTCTCCGATGTCGGCACTTGTATCAAGCATTTTATATGCCTTCGTCAGCCGGATATCATCGTAAAGCGCGCGATGGGAAATCTTCAGATTTCTGATGAAGCTCTTTGCCCGGCTGACAGTCTTCGTCGCACTTTTCAGGCACATCGTATCTGCGCACGTCTCGCAAAAGGCCGCCGTAAGCTTCTTCGAAATCTCTTCCGAATCGGAAAACCCGCTCCTTTGAAGGAATTCCTCAAATGCCGCAAGATTCGCTTCGTAATTTTCTTCCATCCATATTAAGAGCGCGTCGCCGGTTTCGCCCCCGATTATCCGTTGACGAAGTTCTTCCGAATCAGCGAGCTGTCCGGCCACATCACCGAGAACGCTGCTCTTACGGCACCTCTCAAGAACTGTCCGAAGCCTGTTTGCGTACATGACCATCTCATCATCTGAACGAAGCACGCCTGCCGCTTCATCCGCAAGGCTCTGCTTAACCTCCATGCGCGATGCAATCTCTCCGAGCAGTGTCTTGTAGGTCTTCATATCAAAGAAATCCTCGGTGATCATTCTGTCTCCGAGCCTGATGCTAAGCTTTTCAACAAGAGCCTCTCTCATGCCGTCGGTCTTTAAAAGTGACGCAAGGTATGCATCTTCCGGATTAAGCTGCCTTACGGCAAGTCTCAGGGCCTTGAGATTATTTTCACGTCTTACCTGTTCGCACCTTTCAATCGACCGTTCAACATCATCTATCTGCTCATCGAGCCGGCGCTGCTTATCCGCATAGTTTTCCGCTTCCCGGCTCTCTCTTTCTTTCTCATCGTCATCCTTAAGGCGCTCATGAAGCGAAAGAGACGCAAGAAGACAGTTCGCTATGACATTCATCTTTGAAGCATACCTGTAAAGCCCTGCATAGGCCTCCGCCTCGATGTTCTCGTCCTGTCTGCTTCCGAGTTTGTTTATTTTTGCGACTAGTGCGTTCGATACTGCCTGAAGAAGGAAAACATACGCCGCCGACGGTGCTTTCCTGACGATGTCGCTCTCAATCGCAGAAGCTCCCACTGCCATCGTTTCAACACCGAATTCCTGAAAAGCCGCGATTTTCTCTTTTGCCTCTTCAACGCCAAACTTCGCAGCATCGGTCTTTCGAAGTTCATCAAACAAAGAAAACAGACCAAGGACCGCCTCGCCGCCTTCGTCCTTTTCTTTCTTCTTCGACATAAGTGCCTCAGGGTCGATAAAAACCTGCTTCGAGTCCTCGGGAATTTCACTGTCCATTTCACCAATTGCAGCAAAACACGATCCGCTCTCAAAGCAGTCGCTTCCCTTGGCAAACAGATCCTTTCTTAGTTTCTGCTCTCCCTCGTCAAGAGTTTTAAGAAGACTGTCCTTCGTCCTCCTGTCGCTCTCCATGAGTTCACTGTAATGCTGCCTCCTCAGTCTCTCCAGATGACGCCTTCTGACAAAGCGGACTCCTCTGACATCATCTCTGACCTTCTCGTCAATCAGCGCTGTATTGGCGGGATCGATAAAGAATCTTCTGCTAAGCATACCGCCTTCCCGAAGGGCATAAAGACCCTCTGTGCTTTTGACGACCTCGCGCCCGAACACTTCAAGACGGGAAAGAGTTCTTGCGCCTCCTTCCCGCAGTGCCTGCCTGTGTACCGTCTCAACCTCGGCCTTTTGCGCCATCAGAGATTCTTTCCGCATTCTCAGTTCTTCAAGATTTCCATCCATCGTCAGCCCTCCCGCTCCGCAGATAAAACAACATTGTGAACATCAATGACACCTTCGGGTCGTGCCCCGATAAGCCGCTCGGGAAGTTCGCACGCCTTTTTGCTGTCCAGGCAGAATTCAAGTCTGACTGTCTCCGGCAGCCTTCCGCCTTCTATCTGTGTGAGAAGATTTTTATATCCCCCCATCAGCAAAAGAAGGACAGTCATCTGATTACCCTTCGGTACATCAAGAAGCTCGACGGAAACAAGATCCGGAGCGGAATGCCTCATCAGCAGAACGCCTTTTATCTCCCCGTTCTCTACAAAGACCGTACTGAGATTTCTCTCAAATCTCCTGATATCCAGTGCCGGTTCGTCTTTCAGATACTCGCCGAAAACCTCCCTCGAAATCTGAGCGAGAGAAACAATGCCCGCTTTTTCAAAATCTGTTGTGCACGCCTTTGCTTCAAAGGCGGTCCCTTTTACCATGGAAAGAGGCACATCGTAGTAATACCATCTGACACATCGAAGAGTGCTCCCTCTCTTTATGAACAGCCTGTCTGCGGCAAACATGGAATCGGAATCGGAAACACAGTATTCGGAAAAAATCATATCAATCCCAAGCTCCTTCGCATTCCCGCAAAGGAAATCGACAAGACCGCCGGCAACGCCCCTTCTCCTGTAGCCCGGAGCAACGTAGATCCAGTCGATGCCCGCATAACCCGCAATGATGATAATTATCATGATTCCGCAGGCAGTACCGTCATCATCGACTGCTCCGAACGCCATTCTTGTTCTTGCATCAACCTTTTCTCCTTCCTGGTAGGGACGGGCAAAAGGCTGAAACTTTTCGCTGTTGTCTTTGTTTATCACAGTGTAATTCATACAGATTGTT
>JAZLIL010000064.1:0-2436 GCA_045617405.1 Lachnospiraceae bacterium
CAGAAGATTACAATCGTACCGAGAACGATGGGCTCTCTCGGTTATGTAATGCAGGCACCCGAGGAGGAGAAGTTCCTCATGAGCAGGGAGGATCTTCTTGCGAGGATCGTGACACTTTACGGCGGACGTGCCGCAGAGGAGATTGTTTTCGGAACGATTTCGACGGGCGCATCAAACGACATAGAAAAGGCTACTTCCATTGCACGTGCGATGGTTACTCAGTACGGAATGAGTGAAAAGTTCGGTCTTATCGGACTTGAGTCTGTTGAGAACAGGTATCTCGACGGCCGTCCCGTTTTGAGCTGCGGTGAGGAGACCTCGGCAGAAATTGACCATGAGGTAATGAAGCTGCTCTCCGAATGCTACGACAAGGCAAAGCAGATGCTTACGGAAAACCGTGAGATTCTTGACAGGATTGCTGCTTTCATCGAGGAGAAAGAGACCATTACCGGAAAGCAGTTCATGGAAATATTCAACGAGATGAAGGGCATCGTACCTGAGGAAAAGAAAGAAGAAAACGTGAGTAGAGAAGAAGCTTCAGGTGAAGAAAACGCAAGCGGGGAAGCAGCTGAAAAAGAGGCGGCATCTGAAGAAAAGGTTATTTCTGAGCAATGAGAATAGAAGAGTTCAAAATGGAGCGCATGAATCTTGTCAGGGTAGGCGAGGAGGTTGAGATAGAAGAGAGGAGCACAGGTGCTTTCTTCTACTACCTTCTTTTGCCCGCGTCAGCGATGTCAGGCAACTACAAGACTCCCGACCGGATTAAATCCCGAAAGGGTGTCGTCCATGATATTAAGGAGACGGAAAAGGGTTTTTTTGTAGAAGTTGAATTCGATGAGTAAATCCGAAAGGAGAGGCTTGGATGAATGCTGATTTTGATCTGAAGGAAGAACTGAAAAAGCTCCCGGCGCGCCCGGGAGTTTATTTAATGCACAATGCGGCGGATGACATCATATACGTCGGCAAGGCAGTCAACCTTAAGAACAGAGTTTCACAGTATTTTCAGAAGGGTCATCGCCGGACTCCGAAGATTGAAAGGATGATATCTCTTATTGACAGGTTTGAGTACATTGTGGTCGATTCTGAGATGGAAGCGCTGATTCTCGAATGCAATCTTATAAAAGAGTATCGTCCGAAGTACAATACGATGCTGATGGACGACAAGACCTATCCCTACATCAAGGTGACAACTAATGAGGACTTTCCGAGAGTCATGCTTGCGCGCAGGGTTTCAAAGGACAATGCTTCGTATTTCGGACCATATACGAACGGAGTAGATGTAAAGGACATTATTTCACTGACGCAGAAGCTTTTTTGCATCAGACAGTGCAGCAGGCAGCTTTCGGCAGGGAAGGAAAACTCAGAAAGGCCATGCCTCTATCATCACATGAAGCAGTGCCAGGCGCCCTGCAACGGCGAAATATCAAAGGAAGAGTACAATGAGAACGTCGCAAGGCTGATGGATTTTCTGAAGGGAAACTACGCTCCTGTCGCAAAAGAGCTTGAGGCAAAGATGAACGAGGCTTCGGCAAATCTTGAGTTTGAAGAGGCGGCAGTTCTTCGCGACAGACTAAAAAGTGTGAATGCTCTATCACAGCGCCAGAAGGTGACGGTAACCGACGAGGCAAACCGGGACATCATCGCTTATTCGATAATGGGCGACGAGGCTATTGTGCAGGTTTTTTATATGCGTCAGGGAAAAATACTCGGAAGGGAGCATTTTCACCTGAACGGCGTGGAGTTTGAGACGGGCGGAAGCATCCTTTCGAATTTCATTCTGCAGTACTATCAGGGGGCACCCGAAATTCCGAGGGAACTGCTTCTGTGCGATGAGGCGGATGAGACGGAGCTGCTTGAAAACTGGCTTACGGAACGTAAGGGGCAGCATGTAAAGATCAGTGTGCCGCAGCGCGGGGACAAGTCAAGGCTTGTGGAGCTCGCAAAGAAGAATGCGCGGATGGTGCTTGAGCAGGATGCGGAGAAGATAAGGCGCGAGGAAGCGCGTACGAGGGAAGCGCTTCGCGAGGTCTGTGCGCTTATCGGAATGGAATATGCAAGGCGTATCGAATCGTACGATATCAGCAATATAAGCGGCTTTGATTCGGTAGGTTCGATGGTTGTTTACGAGGACGGACGACCGAAGAAGAACGATTACAGAAAATTCAGGATAAAGTCGGTCGCAGGTCCGGATGACTACGCCAGCCTGCGAGAGGTACTTACGCGCAGATTTACGCATGACGATGCGGAGGCAAGAAAGAAGACGGGCTTTTCGAAGTCGTCATCGGCTGAATCAGAAAAGAAAGCGGGATTTGCAAGGTCGTCATCGGCTGATTTCGAAGAGGAAACGGGTCCTGATAATCTGTCTTTGGCAGAAGAAAAAAGCAAGGGAGGTTTTTCGGACTTCCCCGATCTTATACTGATGGATGGCGGACGCGG
>JAZLIL010000065.1:0-2620 GCA_045617405.1 Lachnospiraceae bacterium
AGCTTTCAGCTTCCAGCCTGCTTGCCTGATTTTCTTTCTTACTGTCAAGTCCGGGGTCTTTTACAACGTACTCATGCTTGTCATTCATATCTATAAAAGGATTACGTTCATCGTATTCTGCCTCATCCTTTTCATAGAATATCTTCAGTGACATCATTCCCTGAATTGTATTCAGATCACAGCCTCTTGACTTAAGGCCGTCATACATTGACCGATACCAATTCTTCAACATTTCAGCCTCGTCGGCTGCCTTCTGCTTATACTCGGTAGCCTTTTGGTCGAACTTGTCAGTCACACCCGCTGTCATAGAAGACGCTTGTTCTCTGTAAATTCCGCTCAACTGTTCAGTTACAATCAAGCCCTTTTCTCCAAATGATTCTTTGCTTATAGCCCCGCCTGACTTATCATCAAGCAACCTGAGCTGAACTATATGCGCACGTCTTCCCATATAGTCATCGGATTTTTCTCCCAGCTGGCCGAGTGTCTCGGTGAACTTGCCGTCCTGATTGTTGGCCATCAATACTCCGGGGTTCTCAACTCCGGGATATCTTGTCCTTGCTATATTATTCAGTACTTCCAAATAGTCTTCATCCGTCATCTCTTCAGGCAGAGTAGTATTAAATCTTCGGTTATACTCTTCCTTCAGCATCGGATTGTTCTCGAATGAAATAACGCAATCTTCCTTATTCATGAAGACGTTGGGTGCCGAAAAGAAATCCTCCATCGGAGCCTTATCGTCATAATTGACAATTTCACTATCGCGCAAGGTCATACCACAGGTTCCGTCATCCTTAACGTATATCTGTCTTCTTTCTTCAATGCCGACTTCAGCTTCAACCAACAGCTCACCCTTCTGTGCCAGCTCGTACAGACATTCTATGCGTGCAAGATCCTCTTCATTCTCCGGATTGATAGGTGTAATGTTTTCAACAATCCATCTATCATATTCCGCAAATACTTCATTAACCTCTTTCTGACCTTCTACCCAGGCATCGGAAATCTTCGTAATAATTTCGCCGGCATCCGCTTCTAACTTCTGAGCCTCGTTGTAACTTCCTTTTCGATAGTATTCAAGACTCTTTCCATACTTTTCGCTTGCCTCTCCCAAATGTTCGGCACTTTCTTTACCCACTCTTTCGGCAATGATGGCATCCTCCACCTTTGGTGCGGGATTCAGATATTTGCCGCTTTCATCAACGTGGGCAAAGGGGTAGAACACACTGTCATCCTTAGTCTTAAATCCTCGGATTGCCAGTCTTCCGCCAAGAGTGTTCAAATCAACACCCAGCTCGTTAACCTTTTTTGTAAAATCATAATACCATTTCTTAAGTTGCTCGGGGCTCGCCATAATATCCTCCTATAAAAACTTAATTTTGCGTTTAGAAAACGGACGATGCATCAACGCCGTTTTCTGCAAAATTAACTCGCAGCACGAAGTGCTGGTTTTGGTAACACCGAGGTTCTTCCGAGGTGTTACGACCTATATATCAACTCATGGCATTGATTATAGTATTTCAAGCGTCACACAAGCGTCACACTCTCGCAAACAGGTAAGTTCGAGCGGAACACTTTCCTCCAGCTTAAACAATCATTCCTTTGCTCTTGCCGGCAGTGTCAGCCTGCCTTGTTCTGCCGGGTCCGTTCAGCTGCTGTGCTTTCTGTTTCTGCAGGTTGCCGGCTGCCATGTCCTTTCTGATTCCATTCGCTATTTCTCTGGCTCCGCCCTGCTTCATGTAGACCTCGAGATCATTTTTGTGTTCAACCAGAGCCTTTCTGACCTGGGGAAGTGAAACCAGTGTTTTCAGTACTGCGGGTCTGCCTGCCCGTTCGGTCAGCGATGTCAGCGATCTTGGTGCATTTTCTGTCTTGGCTGCCTTTTCAATAAGCATAAGTTCATCAAGAACACTGTTGGCAAACTTGCGTCGGGGATCGTTCTCAGCCGCCCGCTTATCAAAATTCTTTTCGTAAAAATCATAGAAGTCTGATTTAATCGGTTCGACCGCATTTCTGAGTTTGCTGACGGCGTCGTATCGGCTCTGTCCCGTGAACCCCTTTATATTGCCTGTCTTTTTGACCATATAGGCTTCTGTGGCCTTTGAAAGCTTGTTAAGGGCATTACTGTAAGCGGCTTCCGTTTCGGGTGTCGACTGTTCGGGATATTTATTGCCGAGCTCAATCACATGCTTCAGTGCATCCTTTATTGCAACGTACTCTGCCGACGGACTGAATACAAAACGGTCGGCGCTCTTAATACTCTTCTGCAATTCAATGAAGGTATTGTTATTTTCGAGTATCTTATCACGTCCGAAACCCGGAACCTCATCGCTCTGTCCCTTTGTAAATTTGATACCGCCTTCAGGCAGCGCATTCGGTCCCGTTTTCTCCGGCATAAGTTTTCCTTGAAGAGCTAAGCCGGCTACCGCACATATCTGCCTGAAACCGTTCATTCGCTCTCCATCTTTGTCATCAGGCAGAATCGCAACTTTCGCAATGTCCAGGTTCACAAATTCATTGTCCGGCACTATCATCAGCTTACCGATTTCAGGCTCGGCCTCCGGGTCCCATCTTACCCGCCTTGCTTCCGTGATACTGTCCTTCAGCATCTGCAGACGTTCTTTGG